>CALMYM010000377.1 GCA_937873675.1 uncultured Alphaproteobacteria bacterium
CGCCCGTCGCGGGCCTCCCCCGTGAGGCGACGCTCCGGCGCGGGGGGGCCCGGCGGCCGGGGGAAACCGACCGCCGCCACGTCGAGGGCGGAGAGACCATGGGTGGCGAAGAACGCCTTCACCGCATCGATGTGCGCCTCGGTCACCACCCGCTCGGCGAGGACGAATTCGGCCGGCCGATCGGCGCGATGCGTGATCATCGGCGCCTCCATGACCGCGACGCGGATCGCCGCCCGCTCGCTCTCCGAATAGGGCCGGAACAGCGTCGGCCCGAACTGTGAGACGGTGTGTCCGTCGGTCTCGATCGCCGCCACGTCGACGCCGTCCATCGACGTGCCGCTCATCAGGCCGATCGCCAAGCGTTGTCCAGCCATCCTCGCCTCGTCCTTCGCCCGCATCGGGGGGTGCGATCGGCTCCGTGAGATGCTATGAGCCGACGCCGGCCTCTCGAGGCCCCGCATCCTACCAGGGTTCCGCCGATCATGACCGCGTTCAAGTCCGATTTCCTGCGCGTGCTCTCCGAGCGCGGCTTCATCCACCAGATCTCCGATCCGGAAGGTCTCGACGAAGCCTGTGCCAAGGGTCCGATCACCGCCTATATCGGCTTCGACGCGACCGCGCCCTCGCTCCACGCCGGCTCGCTGATCCAGATCATGATGCTGCACTGGATGCAGGAGACCGGCCATCGGCCGATCGCCCTGATGGGCGGCGGCACCACCATGATCGGCGATCCGTCGTTCAAGGACGAGGCCCGCAAGCTCCTCACCGTCGAGGACATCGACGCCAACCTCGCCGGTATCAAGAAGGTGTTCTCGAAGTTCCTCGACTTCGAGAGCGGCCGCGCCCTGATGATCAACAACGCCGACTGGCTGCGCGGCCTCAAGTACGTCGAGTTCCTGCGCGAGGTCGGCCGCCACTTCTCGGTCAACAAGATGCTCAGCTACGACTCGGTCAAGCTGCGCCTCGACCGCGAGCAGTCGCTGAGCTTCCTCGAGTTCAACTACATGATCCTGCAGGGCTACGACTTCGTCGAGCTCTACCGCCGCACCGGCTGCATCCTGCAGATGGGCGGCTCGGATCAGTGGGGCAACATCGTCAACGGCATCGACCTCGGCCACAAGATGGAGCGGGCGCAGTTCTACGCGCTGACCTCGCCGCTGCTCACCACCTCGTCCGGCGCCAAGATGGGCAAGACCGCCTCCGGCGCCGTCTGGCTCGAGCCCGACATGCTCAGCCCCTACGACTACTGGCAGTACTGGCGCAACACCGAGGACGCCGACGTCGGCCGCTTCTTCAAGCTCTACACCAAGCTGCCGCTCGACGAGATCGCCCGCCTCGCCGCCCTCGGCGGGGCCGAGATCAACGAGGCCAAGAAGATCCTGGCGACCGAGATCACCGCCCTCGTCCACGGCCGCACCGCGGCCGACGCGGCGGCCGAGACGGCGCGCAAGACCTTCGAGGAGGGCGCGCTCTCGGCCGATCTGCCGACGATCGAGATCCCCTCCGCCGAGCTTTCCGCCGGCCTCGGCGTCCTCGCCGCCTTCGTCCGCGCCGGCCTCGCCGCCTCCAACGGCGAAGCCCGGCGCGCCGTCCAGGGCGGCGCCGTCAAGGTCAACGACGTCCCGGTCGCCAACGAGCGCCTGACGCTCACCGGCGCCGACCTAGTCGACGGCGTGATCAAGCTCTCCCAGGGCAAGAAGAAGCACGTGCTCCTGAAGCCGGTGTGAGACCGGCGACCCACCTGCCGATCGCCGACCTGCGCTCCGCGCGCCGTAGGTGATCGTGGAGGCGCGTCCGCATCCGACCCTTCGAAGCATCGCGACATGGTGCTAGGGTCGGCCGACGCCCCTCGCCGAGCCGAAGCAGCGGAAACAGCCCATGTCCGACACCGTCGTCGTCCTCGCCGACGAACGCCCCGCCCCCACCGACGGCCCCCTCGCTCGCGCCCGGCTGCGGCTCAGGCTCGTCCTCGGCGCCGGCCACAAGCTCGGCCCCGGCAAGATCGATCTCCTGGAGGCGATCGCCGCCACCGGCTCGATCAGCGGCGCCGGCCGCACCATGGGTATGAGCTATCGCCGCGCCTGGATCCTCATCGACGAGGCCAATCACATGTTCGTCGAGCCGCTGGTCGCCACCTCGGCGGGCGGCGCCGGCGGCGGCGGCGCGCATCTTACCCATCTCGGCCGCGGGGGGGTCGCCGCCTTCCGCCGCATCGAGGCGCGCACCCGCGCCGCCATCGCCGAGGAACTCGGCCCCGTCGAGGCCCGTTTCGCCGATCTCGACGCGCCGCTCCCCGAGCGCTGATCTCAGTCCGTCACCACCCGCAGGCCCGGCACGGCGCGTTCGTCGATCGATACCGCCTTGATCAGCGCCTGCACCTCGTCGCCCGTATCGAGGCCGAGGTCGTCGACGGCGAGCCGCGTCGCATAGGCGTGCAGCCTGTCGCCGCCGGCGAGTTCGAGCGTCACCAGCGCGAAGGGCCCGTGATCGGTGTCGACCCGGATCACCCGGCCGGCGAGCGCGGTGCGCACACTGACCTGATGGGTCCGCGCCAACGACAGCGTCACCTCCGTCGCCCGGATCGCCACCCGCACGTCCGAGCCGGTCGCGGGCAACAGCCCCGGCACGACGATCCGTCCCGCCGGATGGTCGATGAAGGAGAGCCCGTAGTCGGGATCGACCCGCCCCACCTTCCCCGTCAGCACCGACACCGCCTCGAAGCGGCCGGCGGCCGGCGCCAGCGCGGTCGGCGCCAGCACCTCGGCCGGCGTGCCGATCCGCGCCACCTTTCCGCGATCGAGCTTCACCACCGTCGAGGCGAGCCGCGCCACCTCCTCGACCGAATGGCTGACGTAGACGATCGGAATGCCGAATTCGTCGCGCAGCCGCTCGACGAAGGGCAGGATCTCCAGCTTGCGCTGGTCGTCGAGCGCGGCGAGCGGCTCGTCCATCAGCAGCAGTTCCGGCGAGGGGACGATCGCGCGACCGATCGCCACCCGCTGCTTCTCGCCGCCCGACAGCGTCGCCGGCCGCCGCTTCATCAGGTGGCCGATGCCGAGCACCTCGACGACCGCGTCGCGGCCGATCCGCCGCGCCGCCTTCGGCGTGAAGAAGCGGCCGTAGGCGAGGTTGGTCGCCACGTCGAGATGGGGAAAGAGCTGCGCGTCCTGGAAGACGAGGCCGATGCGCCGGCGATGCGGGCGCAGGCGAACCCCGGCGGCACTGTCGAGAAGCACCCGATCGCCGAGGACGATGCGGCCCTCGTCCGGGCATTCGAGCCCGGCGATCAGCCGGATCACCGTCGTCTTGCCACACCCCGACGGGCCGAAGAGGCCGGTCACCCCGGCCCCGCCTTCGAAGGCGACGTCGAGGGCGAAATCGCGCCGCGTCAGTTTCACCGCGACCGAGATCATGCCGCCGCCCCCCGCCGCGCCCGCCGCACCGCGACCTCGGAGATCACCAGCGCGCCGAGCGCGATCGCCGCCGCGACCAGCGACAGTTTCAAGGCCCCCGCCTCGCCGCCCGGCGTCTGGGTGAGCGCATAGATGGCCGACGGGATGGTCTGGGTCTGTCCGGGAATGTTGGAGACGAAGGTGATGGTGGCGCCGAATTCGCCGAGCGCCTTGGCGAAGGCGAGGACCGCGCCGGCGACGATGCCGCGCATCGCCAGCGGCAGCGTCACCGTGGCGAAGACCCACAGCGGCGGCGCGCCCAGCGTCGCGGCGGCCTGCTCGACCCGCACGTCGATCGCCTCGATCGACAGGCGGATGGCCCGCACCATCAGCGGAAAGCCCATGACCCCGGCGGCGAGCGCCGCACCGGTCCAGCGGAACGAGAAGACGAGGCCGAGATGGTCGGCGAGGAAGGCGCCGAAGACGCCGCGCCGGCCGAAGAGCAGCAACAGCGCATAGCCGGTGACCACCGGCGGCAGCACCAGCGGCAGGTGCACGACCCCGTCGACCAGCGACTTGCCCCAGAAGTCGCGCCGCGCCAACACCCAGGCGACCGCCACCGCGAAGGGCACCGCCACCACCGTGGCGATGCCCCCGACCTTCAGCGACAGCTGGATCGCCGTCCATTCTTCCGCCGAGAACACGTCGCGCGACCCTCTCTCGCTTCGTACGGGATCCGGCGGATCGCTGCGCGACGCCGGATCCGACTCATCGAAAAAGCCCTTGTTCGGACAGGCCTTTTTCGATGAGGGGAATACGAGATTCGGATGAGGCCATCCGAATCCCCTATCACTTCGCCGGGGTGAACCCCTGATCGGCGAAGATCTTGGCAGCCTCCGGGCCCTTCAGGAAGGCGAGATATGCGGCGGCGTCTGGCGACGTCGCCTCCTTGGTGATCGCCACCGGATAGACCACCGGCGGATGGCTGCCGGCCGGGAAGACGCCGACCACCGCCACCTTGGGCTCGGACTTGGCGTCGGTCGCGTAGACGATGCCGTATTTCGCCTCGCCGCGTGCCACCAGCGCCAGGGCGACGCGCACGTTCTCGGTGCCGGCGATCTTCGGCTCGACATCCGCCCACACCCCGAGCGCGGTCAGCGCCGCCTTGGCGTATTTGCCGGCGGGCACCGAGCGCACGTCGCCGGTGGCGAGCTTGCTCTCGCCGATCGCGGCTGCGAGCGGGAAGCCGGGGGCGATGTCGATATTCGCGGCAGTGTCCGCCGGCGCGATCAGCACCAACGCGTTGGCGACGAGATCGGAGCGCGTACCCGGTCGGACGAGACCCTTCTTGTCGAGAAACTCCATCCAGTCGAGATCGGCGGAGATGAAGACGTCGGCCGGCGCCCCTTGCTCGATCTGCTTGGCGAGCGCCGAGGACGAGGCGTAGGAGACCGTCGCGGCCTTGCCCGTCTTCGCCGTCCACGCCGCACCGACCGCGTCGAGCGCGTTCTTCAGCGACGCCGCCGCGAACACCGTCGGCCCGGCAGACTGCGCGACGGCCGGCGGCGAGGCCGCGACGAACGCGCCGAAGAGCGCGGCGGCGAAAACGGAGCCGAAGCCTCGCAGGCGATGGGAGATCGGTCGGACCATGGCGGAACACTCCTCGAAGCGGTCACGCACCCCGAGGGGCACTCGATGCGCTATATCTGATCAGATACAGCGCATCCTGTCCACCGATCCTCGGCGTCCCCGACGCCTGAAATTTCGACCGGTCGCCCATCGCTCGAGCAGGCCGGGCCGGCGGCGCCGGGCTCACGCCCCGTCGCGCCGCCGCCAAGCGAAGCCGTCGAGGATCGCCCGCGCCGTCGGATCGGCGAAGATCTCGGCCATCGACGCGTGCAACCGCCGCCGCCAATTGGGCCGCTCGCGGTCGGTCCCGGGCAGATTGAGCCGCTCCACCTCCTTGGCGAGATCGTCCGCCTGGACGAGCGCCAGCGCCGAGGATGCCCGCCCGAGCCAGGCATGGATGGCGACCGCCACCTCGTCGGGCAGGTGGTCCGGCAGGTCCTCCTCGCTCCAGCGGTACTCGAGGAGACCGGCGCGCACCAGCGTGCGGAGCGGGCTCCGCCGCTCCTTCACCCGCGCCGCCGACTGACGGACCGCCTCCGCCTCGTCGAGAAGGCCGAGCGCCTCGCGTTCGGCGACGTCGCTCGCCTCCCACCAGCCCGCCAGTGTCGGCAGATCGTGGGTCGAGACGCAGGCCGCGCCGAGCGGCGGATAGTGTTCGGGCGGCTTGAAGTTCTGCCCCTCGTGCTCGAACCACAGCACCTGATAGGAGAGCACCCGCGCCTCGGCCATGCGCTCGCGGAAGCCGTGCGGCACCGTGCCGAGATCCTCGCCGACGACGAGACATCCGGCCCGCCGGCTCTCCAGCGTCAACTGGCCGAGGAGATCCTCGAACGGCATGTCGACATAGGCGCCCTGGGCCCCGCGCATCCCGTCGGGCACGACGAAGAGCCGCCGGAGACCCAGCACGTGGTCGATCCGCAGCGCTCCGGCGTGCGCCATGTTGGCCCGCACCAGTTCGGCGAAGGAGGCGAAACCGTTGCGCGCCCATTCGACCGGGTTGGGCGGCGGCAACGACCACACCTGTCCGTCCGGCCCGAGCGGATCGGGCGGCGCACCGACCGAGACGAAGCGCATCAGGCTGCCCCCCGCCCCCCAGGCCTCCGCCCCGTCGGGGGCGCAGCCGACCGCGAGGTCGCGATAGAAGCCGAGATCGAGCCCGGCCTCGCGCGACCGTCGCGCCGCCTCGCCCATCTGCCGGGCGGCGAGCCACTGTAGGAACATCGACCAGGAGACGGCCCGGGCGTGCTTTTCGCGGAACGCGGCGACGCCGGCGGCCTCCGCGATCGCCAGTTCCGCCGGGAAGCCGCTCGACGACGTCGCCCCGGTCACCGCGGCGATCGCCTCGAAGGTGGCGAAGCGGGCGAGCCCCTCCCCGCCCGCCGCCCGGAAGGCGGCGAAGTCGAGGACCAGCGGATCGCTCGGCCTGTTGGCCGCGAGTTCCTGGAAGGTCGAGAAGGCGGCGCGCAGCACCGCCGATTTCGCCGCCCACACCGCCGAGTAGTCGACGTGGTCGAGCCGCGCCAGACGCGGGAACTCGAGCGCCGTGCGCACCACCTCCGGCCCCGCTCCGACCTGGAGGACGGCGGGAAGCGTCGTCACGTCGATGTATATCGGATCGAGGAAGCGCCGGTCGGACGGCGAATAGGGGCTCGCCCTTTCGCGATCCTGCGGGAAGAGCGCATGGATCGGATTGATCCCCAGCGTCGACGCGCCGGCCTCGGCCGCGAACACGCCGGCCTGCCGCAGCGTCGTGAAGTCGCCGATCCCCTGGTCGCCGTCGTGGCGCCAGGAATAGAGATGGCCGGCGATGCCGAAGCGGCGATGACCGTGGCTCAGCGCCTCGGGCAGATGACAGGTCGCCGGCGCGACGACCAGCGCGGTCGAGATCTCCGGCCGGTCGAGGTGGACGCGATGCCGCCCGATCGGCAGCTCCGGCAGCCGCACCCAACGACGCGCGACGATGCGCCCGTCGCGGGTGGTGTGGCGCTCGATCCGCCCTTCGCCCGGCTGCACGGTGAGCGTCGAGGTCTCGCCCGCCTCGGTCTCGATCGTCAGGGTGATCGACCGGTGACCACGCGACGGATCGGACCCGAGCGGCAGCTCGAAGGGCCGCCCCTCGAAGATCGTGTGGGCGAGCGGCAGCGGCCGGTCGCAGGTCTCGGAGAGCAACAGGTCGAGGCTGTCGCGCGCCTCGCCCACCGTGCCCGCCTCGAGCCCCATCGCCGTCAGGATGGCGCGCTTGGTGTCGTCGCCGACCCGGGTGACGTTGCCGGAGAGGTCCCACCAGTCCGACGCGATGCCGGCGGCGCGGGCCAGCTTGTCGAGCGTGTGGGCGTCGACCGGCTTCGCCCGAGCCTCTTCCGGGATCGGCTCTTCGACCACCACCGTGACCGAGCGGCCGTCGATGGCGAACTTGGCGCCGGTCGAGGTCACCCGGTAGGGATGGGCGCTGTCGAGCGCCAGCCGCCAGCGATGGCCCGGCCGCGCCGGCGGCGGCACGAACACCGCCACTCGCGGATCCGGCGACATCACCACCGCCACCCGGTCGACCGTTCCGTCGTCACCCTGCGCCGCGAACACCGCGGCGACGCGGAAGGTCTCCGGATCGTGCCACTCGGTGTCGGTGAAGCGATGACCGTCGAGCGTCGTCCATTCGACGTCGGGCAGTCCGCTGTCGCCGACCGGCTCGCCGGTCAGCGGTCGGTCGTCGGTGAGCGCCGGATGGGCACGCCGGAGCGCGATCGCCCGCGCCGTGTAGACCGAGAGATCGGTGTCGCCGCGGCTCCAGTCGAGCCAGGAGATCTCGTTGTCCTGGGCGTAGGCGTTGTTGTTGCCCTGCTGCGAGCGGCCGAGTTCGTCGCCCATGGAGAGCATCGGCGTGCCACGCGACGCGAGCAGCGTGGTGAGGAGCGCCCGCACGTCGCGCGCCCGCGCCGCCAGGATCGTCGGATCGTCGGTGGCGCCTTCCGCTCCGTGGTTCCACGAGTGGTTGGCGTCGGTGCCGTCGCGGTCGTCCTCGCCGTTCGCCCGATTGTGCTTCTTCGAATAGGAAACGAGATCGGCGAGGGTGAAGCCGTCGTGGGCGATGATGAAGTTGACCGAGTCGGAGAGCCGCCGCCGCCGTCCGCCGCCGAAGACGTCGCCCGAGCCGGCGAAGCGGGTGGCGACCTCGCCGATCATCGCCTCGTCGCCGCGCCAGAACCGCCGCATGCAGTCGCGCCAGCGATCGTTCCACTCGCCCCAATTGGCCGGGAACGCCCCGAGCCGGTAGCCGCCCGGCCCGATGTCCCAGGGTTCGGCCACGTGGATGAGGCCGCGCAGCACCGGGTCCTGCTCCAGTGCGGCGAGGAAGGGCGCGTTGGCGTCGAAGCCGTGGCGCTTGCGCCCGAGCGTCGTGGCGAGATCGTAGCGGAAGCCGTCGAAGCCGCCGCGCAGCGCCGCCGTCCGGAGCGCGTCGAGCCCCAGCCGCATCACCGCCTGCCGGTCGAGCGCCGGCACGTTGCCGCAGCCGGCGTCGTCGACGTAGTGCGTCGGATCGTCGGCGGCGAGCCGGTAGTAGAGCGCGTTGTCGAGGCCGCGGAACGACAGCGTCGGCCCCAGGTGATCGCTCTCGCCGGTGTGGTTCAACACCACGTCGAGGATCACCGAGATGCCGGCGTCGTGCAGCGCGTCGATCGCCTCGCGCACCTCGCCCCAACCGCCCGGCGCCAGTCGCGGATCCGGCGCGTTGAGGGCGATCGGGTTGTAACCCCAGTAGTTGGAGAGCCCGAGCGGCGCCAGATGGCGCTCGTCGACCCCCGCCCAGATCGGCATGATCTCGATCACGTCGACACCCAGGCGGACGAGATGATCGACCACCGCCGGATGGCCGAGCCCGGCGAAGGTGCCGCGCAGGTCGGGCGGCACGTCGGGATGCAGCCGCGTGAAGCCTTTGACGTGCAGCTCGTAGATCACCCGGTCGCGCGGCCGCGACTTCGGCCGGATCACCGGCCTCAGCGGTGTCGGCGCTTCGACGATGCCCTTCGGCACCGCGCCCGCGCTGTCGCGGTCGTCGCGCACCGCGCCGCCCGCCCGCCGGT
>CALMYM010000378.1 GCA_937873675.1 uncultured Alphaproteobacteria bacterium
CCGGACCCTCGGCCGCGCCGCCCTGCGTCGCGCCGTCGAGGCCGAGGCGCAGCGCCGCAACGGCGAGACCGCCCGGGCGATGGGCTTCGTCGACCGTCTGCGCGACCGCAGTCTGGCGAACGCCGAGACCGTGGGCGCCGCCGAGCTCGCCACCGCCGACGTCACCGGAGGCTTCGCCGCCGCGGCCCGCGTCGCCCGCATGGCGCTGCAGTCGGTGCTGCTCGGCGTCGGCGCCTGGCTGGTGATCCAGGATGCGGTCTCCGCCGGCGCGATCCTCGCCTCGTCGGTGCTGGTCGGCCGCGTCTTCGCACCCGTCGATCTGGTGATCGCCAACTGGCGCGGTCTGGTCGAGGCTCGGGCGGCGGCGGCTCGTCTCGACGAGGTGCTCGTCGCCGCGCCGGCGAGTGAGCGCACCCGTCTTCCCGCCCCCGTCGCCCGCCTGAGCGTCGAAGGCCTCGCCGTCACCCCGCCGGGGGCGACCCGCCCGGTGGTGCGCGGCGTCGACTTCACCCTGGAGGCCGGTGAAGTGCTGGCGATCGTCGGCCCGAGCGGCGCCGGCAAGTCGTCGATCGCCCGCGCCCTCGTCGGCCTGTGGGCACCGTCCGCCGGCGCCGTCCGTCTCGACGGCGCGCGCCTCGACCAGTGGCAGCCGGAAGATCTCGGTCGCCACGTCGGCTGGGTGCCGCAGTCGGTCGGCTTCTTCGACGCCTCGATCGCCGAGAACATCGCCCGTCTCGATCCGGCCGCCGAGAGCGACGCGGTGCTCGCCGCCGCCCGCGCGGCCGGGGTCCACGAGCTGATCCTGCGGACCGAAGCCGGCTACGACACGCCGATCGGCGACGCCCACGGTCCCTTCTCCACCGGCCAGCGCCAGCGCCTCGCCCTCGCCCGTGCCCTCTACGGCGAACCTTTCCTCATCGTGCTCGACGAGGCCAACTCGAACCTCGACGCCCAGGGCGAAGCGGCGCTGAAGCGCGCCGTCGCCGACGCCAAGGCCCGCGGCGCGATCGTCGTGCTGGTCACCCACCGGTCGAACCTGATCTCCGCCGCCGACCACCTGTTGGTGATCGAGGACGGCGCGATGAAGGCCTTCGGCCGCCGCGACGAGATCGTCCGCGCTCTCGACTCCACCCCCCGTTCCGCCCCGCGCGCCGCCTGAGCCGCGCCCCGCCGACCCGTTTCGAGGACACCGCCATGACCGCCACGCTCTCCCCCCCCCGCCGCAGCCTCCGTCGTCTCGATCGTCTCGCCGTCGTCCTGGTCGGCGCGCTCGCCGCCGGCGTCGTCGGCTGGGGTGCCTTCACCGAGATCGAGGGCGCCGTCGTCGGCGTCGGCAATCTCGTCGTCGACGGCCGTTCCAAGACCATCCAGCATCCCGCCGGCGGGCGCGTCGCCGAGATCCGTGTCCGCGACGGCGACACCGTGGCCGAGGGTGACGTGCTGCTGCGCCTCGACGACACCGCGACGCGGGCTCAGCTCGGCGTCGTCGATGCGCGGCTCGAGGAGTTCCGCGCCCGCGAGGCCCGGCTCGTCGCCGAACTGACCGGCGAGGCGACGCTGCGTTTCCCCGAAAGTCTCGCCGCGCGCGCCGGCGAAGCGGGCGCCGCCGCCGCGATGCGGGCCGAAACCGCCCTCTTCGAGGCGGGCCGTGCCGCCCGCTCGGGCAGCCGCATCCAGTTGCAGGAACGCATCGCCCAGACCCGTCGTCAGATCGAGGGTCTGGAGGCCCAGCGCACCGCCAAGCAGGCCGAGATCGCGCTGACCGAGCAGGAGAGCGGCGCCGTCGAGCCGTTGTTCGACCAGCGTCTCGTCGCCCTGTCGCGCACCATGGCGCTGCGCCGCGGCGTGGTGGCGGCGAACGGCGACCTCGGCCGCATCGACGCGGCCATCGCCGAGGCCCGCAGCCTCGTCGCCGAGACCGAGCTGCGCATCCTCCAGATCGACAAGGACCTCGCCACCGAGACGGCGCGGGAACTGACCACGGTGCGCGGTCAGATCGCCGAACTGGCCGAGCGCCGCGTCGCCGCCGAGAACGACCTGCGGATCACCGAGATCCGCGCGCCGCGCTCGGGCCGCGTCAACGAGATGAAGGTCCACACCATCGGCGGCGTCGTCCGCGCCGGCGATCCGATCCTGTCGATCGTCCCGCTCGACGAGGCGCTTGTGGCGGAGGCTCGCGTCGCCCCGGCCGACATCGATCGCGTCCGTCTCGGCTCGTCGGCGACCATCCGCCTGCGCGCCGGCAACCAGCGCACCCTGCCGAGCTTCGCCGGCACGGTGGCGCGGATCGCCGACGAGACCAGCACCGACCCGCGCACCGGCGTCGCCTTCTATCCCGTCCGGGTCGAATTCGCCGCCGAGGCGACCCGCCGCGTCGCCGACCTGAAGCTCGTCTCCGGCATGCCGCTCGACGCCTTCGTCGGCACCGGCGCGCGCTCGCCACTCGCCTATCTCTTCGCCCCGTTGATCGAACAGATCGAATTCGCCTGGCGCGAGCGCTGAGACCGGAGGGCCGGGCTCCCGGCCGCGGCGCACGCATCCCGCGGAAGACCGAAATGCCGACGCGAAGAAGGAACGCCCGGCCCCCCGATCGACATCGGAGAGCCGGGCGTCCTTTCGTCTCTCAGCTGTCGCGCAGCACCCGGTCGAGCGCGGCGCGCACGTCGTCGGGGGCGAAGGGCTTCTCCAGCGCGACGATGTCGTTGCGGCCGAGGCTGGCCAGTCGCATCGGGCCGGCGACGCTGTCGCCGGTGACGATGATCACCCGCCCGGCGAGATCGGGCCGCAGCGCCGCGACGCCGGCGACGAGGTCGACGCCGTCGAAGCCGGGCATCCGCAGGTCGGTGAAGATCACGTCGATCTTCGCCCCGCTCTCCACCAGCGCCAGTGCCGCCGCGGCGCCTTCGACGACGCGGACGCGATGACCGAAGGTTTCGACGATCTCGCCGAGGCTCTCGCCGACGTCGACCTCGTCGTCGACCACCAGGACCTCGAGGGCGGCGCGACCGGTGCCGTTGCCGGCGGCGCCGACGGCGCTCTCGGAGGCCGGTGCCACCGGGATGCGGACCTCGAAGATCGCGCCGCCGCCCGGTCGGTCGGCGAGCGCCAGTTCACCGCCGTGGGCTTCGATGATGCTGCGCGAGATCGACAGGCCGATGCCGGTGCCGACGCCGGCCGCCTTGGTGGTGAAGTAGGGATCGAAGATGCGCGCCGCGATCTCGGGCGGCACGCCCGGCCCGTTGTCGGCGAAACGCAGGACGACGCGGCCGTCGACGGCGCGGGCGGAGATCTCGATGCGGCGCGGCAGGGGACGCTCCATCAGCGCCTGCTGGCCGTTGAGGATGATGTTGCTGACCACCTGACTGATCAGGTCGCGGTCGGCCATGATCGCCGGCAGCAGCGGCGGGAGATCGGTCTCGACCTCGATGCCGGCGGAGCGCAACCCGTAGCCGACCATGTCGAGCGACGAGCGCACCACCTCGGCGATGTCGAGCGCTTCGCGTTGCGGCGGCTTCTGGCGCGCCATGGCGAGGAAGCTCTTGACGATGCGGCCGCAACGATCGGCGGCGGCGCGGATGCGTTCGGCCCGCCGGCGGGTGTCGTCGTCGCTCGCCTTGTCGGCGAGCAGCGTCGTCTGGGCGATGACGATGGCGAGCGGATTGTTGAGTTCGTGCGCGACCGAGGCGAGCAGCGACCCCATCGCGGTGAGCTTCTCGACCTGATGGAGGCGGTTGCGCCCCTCCTCGATCTCGCCGGCCAGGCGCTTCTGCTCGCGCAGGTCGCGGATGTGCGAGGTGAAGAGGCGGCGGCCGTTCTGGTTGACCTCGGTGACCGTCAGTTCCACCGGCATCTCGACGCCGTTCGCATCGATCGCCGACACTTCGATGCGCTTGCCGACCACCCGGGCATGGCCGGTGGCGAGGTAGCGGGTCATGCCGTCGCGGTGGGCGCCGCGCATCGACGGCGGGATGATCACGTCGCAGATCGGTCGCCCGATCGCCGTCTCGGCCGGGCGCCCGAACATCGCCTCGGCCGCCGGATTGAACTCGCGGGTGATCCCGGCTTCGTCGATGACGATGATGCCGTCGAGCGCCGACAGCACGATCGAGCGATGCAGCGCCTCGCTGTCGGCCAGCGCTTCGATGGTGGCCGCCGCCTCGGTCTCGGCGTTCTTCAACTCGGTGAGGTCGCGCGTGAAGGTGAGGAATCCCGTTTCGCCCTCGCCCGCGCCGGCATAGGGCAGGATCGACACCTGGAGATAGCGCTTGCCGTGTTGGACGTAGTCGATCCACCCTTCCCAGCGCGCCGTCTCGCCGGAGCGGATCCGCGGCGTCAGATCGACGTACTGTTGCTCGACGTCCGGTCCGAGCACCTCTGAGACGCGGCGGCCGATCAGTTGATCGAGGTCGAGGCCGACGAAAGCGAGGAACTCGCGGTTGGCGTCGCGATAGACGTAGTCGGCGTCGACGTAGACGGCGCGGAGCGGAACTCCGTCGATCATCGCTCGCATCTGCCGGATCCGCCCGGCCTGTTCGGCGAACCCGTCGCGAATGCGATCCCTGAGACCGGCCCAGGCGAGCGGCACCTCCGGTGCCTCGCCGCCGATGCCACCGCGCCCCCGTCCGGCACCGTATTCGGCGAGCGCCACCGCGGGCCGCACGAAGCGACGTCCGAACAGCAGCGCGAAGGCGGCGAAGGTGACCAGGATGCCGATCAGCAGAGCGGCGTGCGGCCACATCTCGGCCGCCATGGCGACGGCGGTGGCGCTCGCCGGAATGGTCATCACCATCCGCCACGGCGTGCCCTCGATCGGAACGGAGGAGACCAGCACGGTCCCCACCTTGCGGAAATGACCACCGGTCGGCGCCGTCGGTACCGTGCCGAGAAGCGCAGCTGCGCGTGTCGGTTCGGTCGCGGTCGTCGAAAGACCACGATCGGCGGCGACGACATTGTCGGCCTGATCGATCAGCACCACCTGACCGGCGGTGGCCGGGAAGTTCGCCAGATAGTCCGACAGATGGCTGAGGAGGACGTCCGTCCCGACGATGCCGAGGAAGGTGTCGCCGGTCCACACCCGACCGCCGCGGGGGAACATCACCCCCGCGCCACCGGCATCGAGATAGACCGGCGTCCAATAGGCCTCGCGTTTCGGGTTCGCCGCGACGCCGGCCATGCGGTAGAGATCGTAGCCGAAAAAGCCGTCGAAGGTCTTCACCGCGTCGTCGGCGCCGATGAACTCGCCGACGAAGGCCCAGGGGAAGATCGACACGAAGCTCTTCGAGTTCGAGAAATAGTAACTCCAGCGCAGATGCCCCTGCGCGGCGTGGGTGGCGTGGGCGAGCGCGAAGATCGGCTCGACCGCCGTCACCTCGTGCGCCTGATCCTCGGTCAGGCGGCCCGGTGGCGAGATGACGATGCCGGCGTCGGCGCGCGGTTCACGTGACGAATCGATCCAGTCGAGCTGGCCGGTGTAGGGCGGGAGTTCGGCACGCCGTTGCAGGCGGGTCTCGACCAGCCGGCGCATCACCGCGACGTGGGTGCGAACCCCGGTGACCAACTGCTCCAAGCCGCTGCGACGCACCTGCTGGGCTTCGAGGTGGCGTGAGACGATCTCGAGCGTGGTGCGCTCGTAGGTTCTGAGCCCCACCGCCAGCACCAGCACCAACAAGGGCACGCCGGCGCCGACCAGGAGCAACAGAAAGTGTTGTCGCAAACCGCGACTTCCGTCCGCACCGGTCCCGTCGGTCATGAATCGCCCCTGCCCCCTCGCATGCGCGCCGACAAGCTAACGCGTCGCATGAGCTTAGCCAACCAGCGGTGGATCTCGCCGCGTCCCTCCACGACGATGCGCCGGCCTCGCCCCGGGGGGAAGGGCGAAACCGGCGATCGAAGCGGGAGTCACGGTCGTCGGCCGAGCCGGCCGGCCTCCGTGCCGCGCGGAGGACGGTTCTCGCGACCATCGGACGGGTCAGGCGGCGACCGTCTCGGTCGCGGCGGCGGAGATCATCACGTCGGCGAGCGTCGCATAGGCGCGGCCCCAGGCGGCGCGGTTGCGGTCGCCGAAACCCTCGACCCGCTCTTCGAGCGTCGCCAGGATCGCCTCGCCGACCGAGGCGTAGTGACGGGCCTCCACGCCGTAGCCGCCGTGACGGCGACCGAGTTCGGCGATGGTGTCGATCATCGTTTCCAGCCGGTCGAGGCCGGCGACGACCATGGCGAGGGCCTGGACGAGCTTCTTGCGCTGCGGCGTGAGATCGCCGGGGAACAGCGGCCGGAGGCTCGGATCGATGGTGAAGAGGCGCTCGTAGAAGCGGGCGGCGAAGGCGTCGGCCTGCGGCGCGACGGTGGCGAAGTCGATGCGGATGGCTGCGATGTCGGCAGGGGTCATGTTCGAGGTCCTCTCGTCGGAGCGTGGCGGGCGAACCGCCTCGATGCCACCTTCTCCCACCGACGTTTCCGGTCCGGGACGCCCGAGACGCAGGGGCGTTTCGATTGTTTCCTTCTCACTCGCCGTCACGGACGAAGACGTAGCCCTCGCCGCGCACCGTCTTGATGAAGCGCGGCCGATCCGGTTCCGGCTCGATCTTCTTGCGCAACCGGGTGATGCGGATGTCGATGCGACGATCGGCTTCGCCGCCCTCGCCCTCGCCGCGGCCGAGCTCGGCGATCTGCCCGCGCGACAGCACGCGGTTCGGGCGTGTCGCCAGGATCTCCAAGAGGTCGTATTCGAGCGGCGTCAGATCCGCCACCCGGCCGTCGGCGCCGACGAGACGGCGGCCGTCGAGCTCGAGCGTCCACGCTCCGAAGACGATGCTGCGCCCACCCGGCTTGACGACGATGGGCGCCGCGCCGCTGGTGGTCGTCGGTTGGGCTTCGAGCCGGCGCACCAGCGAACGGATGCGGGCGAGCAGTTCGCGCAGGTCGTAGGGCTTCACCAGATAGTCGTCGGCGCCGAGTTCGAGACCGACGATCCGATCGATCGGCTGACCCGAAGCGGTGGCGAAGATGATGCCGATGTCGCCGCGCCGGCGGAGCCAGCGCGCCAGCGACAGCCCGTCCTCGCCCGGCATGGCGACGTCGAGGACGACGATGTCGACCGGGGTCGTTTCGACGAGGGCGCGGAACGACACGGCGTCGCCCGCTTCGACCACGGTGTACCCTTTGCCCTGCAGGTATTCGACGACGGCCTCGCGCAGATGCTCTTCGTCGTCGACCACGGCGATCGTTGTGGACATCGGTCGTTTTCCATACCTTGAGAGCGAGCCTCGGCGCCCGCCCAGATTGAAGCACGCGGCGGGCGCCTTTCCCACTGTTCTCCTGTCGGAGCCGGGACGATGACGTCTGCCGCTCGTCTGTTGATCGTCGACGACGAACGCGATCTCGCCGAAGCCTTCGCCGAGTACCTCGGCGATCTGGGCTACGGCGTCGCCGTCGCCGGTTCGGCCTGGGAACTCGAGGCCGCGCTCGAACGCGGCAGCTTCGATCTCGTCGTGCTCGACGTCGACCTGCCCGGCCGCAGCGGTCTCGATCTCATTCGCGACGGCGCGATCCCCGACGGCACCGCCGTCGTGGTCGTCACCGGCAATCCCGACCGCATCGATCGGGTGATCGGCCTCGAACTCGGGGCCGACGACTACGTTCAGAAGCCCGTCGACCCGCGCGAACTCGCCGCCCGTATCGCCGGCGTGTTGCGTCGGCGACAGGGGCGGCGGAGACCGCTGGTGGTGTTCGAGACGGTGAGCGTCGATCTCGCCGCCGCCCGTCTGTTGCGCGAGAACGGTGCCGCCGAGCGGCTGTCGCCCGGCGAGATCTCTCTGGTGCGCGCCTTCGCCGAGAATCCCGGTCGGGTGCTCAGCCGCGAGGAACTCATCGAACTGGCGCCGGCGGAGACGCTCGACGCCTTCGATCGCTCGATCGATTCGCGTATCGCCCGGCTGCGCCGCAAGCTGGAAACCGAGACGATCCGCACCGTTCGCGGCTTCGGCTACGTCTTCGATCCGCCTCGGCCGGGTTGAGCCCCGCCCCGATCAGGCGGCGCCGCGATCGCGCTTCGCCGCCCGCGACGGCTGCACCGCGCTCTCCACCGACGGTGAACGACGCAGGTCGATGACCCTGACCGCACCGGTCTGCGGCCACATCGGCGCCACCACCGCGGCGGGCTTCGCCCGGACGGCGGCGCCCTTCTCGGCACGGGCCGCGTCCTCGGCGGCGAGCGAGGTCAAGAAGGTGACGGAGAGCGCCGTGAGCGCACCGGTCACGAAAACGGCGCGGAAGGATCTGAGGAACGCCTTGAACATCTTCGCCTCCTGGGGCAGGGACGGCGTCGTTTCGCCGTCCGTCGATGTCGCCGTTTTCCTCCTCTTCCTTTTCCCTCGATCAACGGCGAAGCGGGCTTCGTGTTGCGAGTGTTTCACGCGCCGAACCTCCGGGTCGTCGCCGACGAACCGGACGCACCATGGGCCCCCGCCGACCCGGGCGGCCATCTCGGCGTCCCACGCTCGCGATGCGCGAAGGCGAAGCGTCTCACCAACGAAGGCGCCGCACCCTCGTCGGATGCGGCGCCTCGATTTCGTCCGGGGTCACGTCGTCTTCACGCGACCCGAAGGTGGGTCAGCAACGACGTCCGGGCGGGCAGCGACGCTGCTGCACCGGCCGTTGCGGCTGTTGCCGCCGCGGCTGCTGGACCCGTTGCGGCTGTTGCCGCCGCGGTTGCTGCATCATGCGTTGCTGTGGCCGGGTCTGCTGGATCCGGCGCTGCTGCTGCGGTCGGGTCTGTTGGATCCGACGCTGCTGCTGCGGTCGGGTCTGCTGGATCCGACGCTGTTGCTGCGGTCGGGTCTGTTGGAACCCGCGCTGTTGCGGCCGAGTCTGCTGGATCCGGCGTTGTTGCGGCCGGGTCTGCTGCATCCTCTGGCTCGGCACACCTTGCCGCCCGATCCGACCCTGGCCTCCGGTGATGCCCTGGCGACCGGTGCGTCCGGTGACACCCTGACGACCGGGAAGGCCCTGCCGACCGGTGACACCCTGGCGACCCGGGCGACCCTGCCGTCCGGTGACACCCCGGCGACCGGGCAGGCCCTGCCGTCCGG
>CALMYM010000379.1 GCA_937873675.1 uncultured Alphaproteobacteria bacterium
CGTAGACCATCAGCTTCTTTGGCACGCAGCCGCGGATCACGCAGGTGCCGCCGACCCGATACTCCTCGGCGACCGCCACCCGGGCGCCGTGGGTCGCGGCGATGCGGGCGGCGCGCACACCTCCCGAACCGCCACCGATGACGAAGAGGTCGTAGTCGAAGCTCATCGCGGGTCTCCCACCGCCTGTCGCCCACCGCGTCGCCGCGTCGGCCGAGGATCGAAACGAATCGCGCCGGCGATCGTGGCCACGACCGCCGGCGCGCGATGGATCGGTGCGAGCGCTCCCGGCGTCAGAGATCGACGCCGCGCTTCTTCATCTCGGCGCGCACCTTGGTGTTCATCTCTTCGCTGATCTTCTTCTGCCAGACCTGGGCCGACATGCCGATCAGCTGGCCGATCGCCGGGATCTCCTTGGTGAACTTCTGGCCCACCGGCGAGGAGTAGAACTTGGCGATTTCGTCGAGCTCTTCCTTGGTGAAGCGGCCGGCCCAGATCTCCTGGATCTGCAGGGCGAGTTCGGCGCGCTTCGGCGCCAGCTCGAGCGCCGCGGCGTTGGTGGCCTCTTCGATCTGCGAGGAGGCCTGCGGCGCGCGGCGCACCAGCGCCGCCTTGGTCTGCGCGGCGATGCCGATGAGGATCTCGTCGAAGCCCTCGGTCACCTTGGCCGCGGCGATCGCCGTGCGGGCGGCCGCCAGATGTTCCTTCGAATAGGTCTGCGCCATCGCGCCGGTCGACAGGCCGACCACGAGGACGGCGGTCGCGCCGAGGAGGGCGAGGCGGGAAGAGATCCGGCTGATCATCGATTGCTCCGTTCAGGTCTCGAAGTCACGGACACGGCGCGGGTCTTCGCCGCACGTGTCGCTCAAGGGTACAGGATGTCGACCCCGTCGGCCCGCGCCACGACGGCGGCGGTGGCGAGGCCGGTGAACAGGCCGTGCTCGACCACTCCGGGGATTGCGAAGAGGGCGCTCGACAGTTTCTCTGGATCGGGAATCCGGCGAAAAGATGCATCGACGATCCAGTGACCGCCGTCGGTGACGAAAGTCGATCCGTCCTTGTTGCGGCGCAGTTCGACCGGGCCTTCGAGCCCGAGCGCCGCGGCCGCGTCGACGATCTTGGCGCGCGTCGAACCAAAGCCGAAGGGATTGACCTCGATCGGCAGCGGGAAGGCGCCGATCGGGTCGACCACCTTGGAGGCGTCGGCGATCACCACCATGCGGGCCGATGCCGCCGCGACGATCTTCTCGCGCAACAGCGCCCCGCCGCCGCCCTTGACCAGGACGAGCCCGGGGCCGATCTCGTCGGCGCCGTCGATCGTCAGATCGAGATGCGGTTCCTCTTCGAGCGTGGCGAGGCGGATGCCGAGCGACGCGGCGAGCGCCGCGGTGCGCTCCGAGGTCGGCACCCCGATCACGTCGAGGCCGGCGGCGACCTTCTCGGCCAGCAGTTTGACGAATTCGTCGGCGGTCGATCCGGTGCCGAGGCCGAGCTTCATGCCGTTTTCCACGAAGTCGAGGGCTGCGGCGGCGGCGCGGCGTTTCATCTCGGCGCTCATGTCGTTCCTCCCCGCCCGTCTCGCTCTCTCTCCGCCGGCATCGGGCCGGCTGCACCACCTCGGCGCCACCGGCGGCGGCCGGCGGGGCGAAATCGGGTCGGGTCTCCAATAGCGCAGCCGCCGTCGCCTCGCCAGTCCCCCTCGCTGTCGCGCCCCCGGCGGGGCGCCGCCGGCGAGCGGATCTGCGCGCTTTCCGCCGACGCCGGACCCGTGAACCCGCCGACGTTCGTGGCGTCGTCTCGCCGCACGCGCCGCCGACCGCTTCCCATCGGGGAAAAATACACTAGGTTCCGGCCAGCCGCCGCCTGCGCGCCGAAACCCGACCGCGCGTGTCGATCGCGGTCCAGCCACGGAAGTCCGACCCGACCATGACCGCTCCGCTTCTCGTCCTCGATCTCGACGGCACCCTCGTCGACACCGCCGAAGATCTGATCGCGACCCTCAACGTCGTCCTGACCTCCGAGGGCCTGCGGCCGATGACCCGCGCCGACGCCGGTTCGCTGCTCGGCGCCGGAGCTCGGGCGATGATCGAGCGCGGCTTCCGTCTCAACGGCGCGCCGCTCGACACGCCGACGCTCGATCGCCTCTTCGCCGATTTCCTGCCGATCTACACCGGGCGGATCGCCGAGGAGAGCCGCCCCTTCCCCGGCTGCGTCGCCGCCCTCGACCGCTTCGCCGCGGCGGGCTGGAAACTCGCGGTGTGCACCAACAAGCTCGAAGGCCTGTCGCGCCGTCTCCTCGACGAACTGGCGCTGACCTCGCGCTTCGCCGCGATCTGCGGCGGTGACACCTTCCCCGTCCGCAAGCCCGACGCCGGCCACCTCCTCGGAACCATCGCGCGCGCCGGTGGCGATCCGGCCCGCACCGTCATGGTCGGCGACAGCGCCACCGACGTGAACGCCGCCAAGAACGCCCGCGTGCCGGTCGTCGGCGTCACCTTCGGCTACACCGACGCGCCGGTCGCCACCTTCGATCCCGACGCGGTGATCGACCATTTCGACGACCTCTGGGAGGCCGTGGCGACGATCGAGGCGGGCCGACAGGGTTGACGGGACGTTTCCGTCATCCCCCCTTCGAGTCCGTGACCGGCGCAAGTTTTCGTCGATAATATTTCTTCACGCGAAGTTAAAGCGCGAGTCTTCAGATCTTACCGTACCGTGTAAGAGGAGACTTGCTATGTTTCGAAGATCGTGGAAACGCTTCGTTGACGATGCCGACGGGGCGACGGCGATGGAATACGGGCTGATCGCGGCACTCATCGTCGCTGCGATCGTCGGCGGTGTGACGTTGCTCGGCACGAATGCCGACGCGACCTACTCGACACTGGCGTCCAAAGTGAAGTGAAACAGCGGCCGGCAGCGGTGGGATCCGTCGCCGGCCGTTCGATTCCCATGCTGCTCAGACCTCGACCGCCTCGCCTCGCCCGCGGGCGATCTCGGCCCGCATCGATCGGATGATTCCGGCATAGTCCGGCTTGCCGAAGATGGCCGAGCCGGCGACGAAGGCGTCGACGCCCGCCGCCGCGATCTCCCCGATGTTGTCGACCTTGACGCCGCCGTCGATCTCCAGCCGGATCGACCGGCCCGAGGCGTCGATCATCTCCTTCACCCGCTTCGCCTTTTCCAGCACGTGCGGGATGAAGGACTGACCGCCGAAGCCCGGGTTGACCGACATCAGCAGGATCATGTCGACCCGGTCCATCACCCAGTCGAGCACCGACAGCGGCGTCGCCGGATTGAGCACCAGTCCGGCCTTCGCCCCCTTCTTGCGGATGAGGTCGAGCGAGCGATCGACGTGCTCGCTCGCTTCCGGATGGAAGGTGACGATGTCGGCGCCCGCGTCCGTGAACATCTCGATCATGCGGTCGACCGGCTTCACCATCAGATGGACGTCGATCGGCGCCTTGGTGAGCGGTCGGATGGCGGAGAGCACCAGCGGTCCGATGGTGAGGTTGGGGACGTAGTGGTTGTCCATCACGTCGAAGTGGATCCAATCCGCCCCGGCGGCGAGCACGTTCGTCACCTCCTCGCCCAATCGGGCGAAATCGGCGGAAAGGATCGACGGGGCGATGACGGGAGCGAAGGTGGACATGGGACGTACCTCTCTCGTGAGGCGCCGGCGCGCGACGGATCATGGTGGTCACGAAGCCCCTCGGGTCGGGTGGAGTCAATCCACGCACTGTCGGAACTCGGTGCGCGATGCTTCGAGACGGCGTTCCGAGAACGCCTCCTCAGCATGAGGCATCTGAAGTTTCTGCGAAATCCAACGAAGACTCATGGTGAGGAGGCTGCGGAGCAGCCGTCTCGAACCATCGCGCAGGGAGCCGCCGTGCGGCGTGCCCCGGCAAGTCCGTTGACATACCCCCCGGAGTATCTGAAGCTCCCCGTCACGGAGGTTCGATGCCGCACACGCCCGAGGACAAGAAGCGCGCTCTGACCCGTCTCGCTCGCCTCAAGGGGCAGGTCGAGGCGCTGGAGCGTGCCGTCGACGCGGGCACCGAATGCCGCGACCTGCTTCAGCAGATCGCCGCCCTGCGGGGCGCCGCCGGCGGGCTGACGGCCGAGATCCTGGAGATGCATCTGCGCGACAATCTCGGCCACGATCGCTCGACGGCAGAGACGGCGGCGCTCGCCGAGGCCGATTTCGACGACACCATGCGCATCCTGCGCACCTATCTGAAATAGCTCCGGCGAACGGGGCCGAGGAGGAGACGTACCCATGAAGAGCCGCGCCGCCGTCGCCTGGGAGGCCAACAAGCCGCTGACCATCGAGACCATCGACATCTCCGGCCCCAAGGCGGGCGAGGTGCTGATCGAGATCATGGCGACGGGCGTCTGCCACACCGACGCCTACACCCTGTCCGGCCTCGATTCGGAGGGCAAGTTCCCGGCGATCCTCGGCCACGAGGGCGCCGGCATCGTCCGCGAGGTCGGCGCCGGCGTCACCTCGGTGAAGCCCGGCGACCACGTCATCCCGCTCTACACCCCCGAATGCCGCGGCTGTAAGACCTGCCTCTCCCAGCGCTCCAACCTCTGCACCGCGATCCGCGGCACGCAAGGCCAGGGCCTGATGCCCGACATGACCTCGCGCTTCTCCTGCGAGCCGGTCGGCGGCGGCCGGGGCAAGAACGAGATCTTCCACTACATGGGCTGTTCGACTTTCTCGAACTTCACCGTGCTGCCCGAGATCGCCGTCGCCAAGGTCCGCGAGGACGCCCCCTTCGACAAGATCTGCTACATCGGCTGCGGCGTGACCACCGGCATCGGCGCGGTGATCTACACCGCCAAGGTCTGGCCCGGCGCCAACGTCGTCGTCTTCGGTCTCGGCGGCATCGGCCTCAACGTCATCCAGGGTGCGCGCATGGTCGGGGCCGACAAGATCGTCGGCGTCGACCTCAATCCGGGCAAGGTCGAGATCGCCAAGAAGTTCGGCATGACGCATTTCGTCGATCCGAACGAGGTCGGCCGCGACAAGGTGGTCGAGGCGATCGTCGACATCACCGGCGGCGGCGCCGACTTCTCCTTCGAATGCATCGGCAACACCACGACCATGCGCCAGTCGCTGGAGTGCTGCCATCGTGGCTGGGGCGAGTCGATCATCATCGGCGTCGCCCCCTCGGGCACCGAGATCTCGACCCGTCCGTTCCAGCTCGTCACCGGCCGCGTCTGGAAGGGCTCGGCCTTCGGCGGCGCCCGCGGCCGCACCGACGTGCCCAAGATCGTCGACTGGTACATGGAGGGCAAGATCGACATCGACAGTCTGATCACCCACACCATGCCGCTCGACGAGATCAACACCGCCTTCGATCTGATGCACGAGGGCAAGTCGATCAGGTCGGTGGTGGTCTACTGAGGTCGGCGGAAGGGAAAAGCGTCGCCGCGCTCTCCCCCTTCTCCCCTCGCGGGAGAAGGTGCCCCGCAGGGGGCGGATGGGGGGGCGCGCCGGAGGCGATTTTCCGCGCCTCCTAGGGTTTTGGGGGTCGCGGACCCGCCGCGACCCCTCATCCGGCCTTCGGCCACCTTCTCCCGCAAGGGGAGAAGGGAGGTGCCTGCGGCAGGTGAAGGCGGACCGGAGGCGACCGCCTTCACCGCGGAAACTCGGCCTCGCGCCGAAAGAAGGGATGCCCCCATGCCGCTCGAGCAGATCTCCGCCGCCAAGTGCTTCGGTGGCACCCAATACGTCTATCGCCACGCCTCCACCGAGACCGGCTGCGACATGCGCTTCGCCGCCTTCCTGCCGCCGCAGGCGGAATATCGACCGGTGCCGGTCGTGTGGTTCCTCTCCGGGCTCACCTGCACGGAAGAGAACTTCACCGTGAAGGCCGGCGCCCAGCGCGTCGCCGCCGAGCGCGGCATCGCGCTGATCGCGCCGGACACCTCGCCGCGCGGCGAAGGCGTCCCCGACGATGCCGACAAGGCCTACGACTTCGGCCTCGGCGCCGGCTTCTACGTCGACGCGACCGAGGAGCCCTGGGCGAAGCACTACCGCATGCGCTCCTACATCGAGCGCGAGCTGCCCGCCGTGGTGGGGAGCGAACTGCCCGTCGACATGATGCGCCAGGGCATCATGGGCCATTCGATGGGTGGCCACGGCGCGCTCACCATCGCGCTGCGCAACCCCGGCCGCTTCGCCGCCGTCTCCGCCTTCGCGCCGATCGTCTCGCCGATGAACTGCCCTTGGGGGCAAAAGGCACTCGGCGGCTATCTCGGCCCGGATCGGTCGACGTGGCGGGCCTACGACGCCTGCGCCCTGATCGAAGACGGCGCGTCTCTCCCCGGTCTCCTCGTCGACCAGGGTACGGCGGATGGCTTCCTCGCCAGCCAGTTGAAGCCCGAGCTGCTGGAAGCCGCCTGCGAGAAGGCGCGCATGCCGCTGACGCTGCGCCGCCAGGACGGCTACGACCACTCCTATTTCTTCATCGCGAGCTTCATCGCCGATCACCTGCGCTGGCACGCCGAGCGGTTGGGGTGAGGCGTGAGCCATGGAGTGAGGGCGTGACTTTCTCAACCGGGGCGATAATATCCCGTGGTCTCGAAAAGGATCGTGGCTATGGGCCTATACATCTATAATCTCAGCCGTCTGCCACCCGGAATTGAGAGTGACTATTATATATATTTACTTGATTATGGTTGGCATGAGCCGTTGGGTGAGGCATTACATGCTAATTTCAGGTTGATGGCTGATTTGGCGGCGAGGAACAAGGCTGTTGTACTTGCTGGGACGAATCCTCGCTCTTTCGCTGATGAAATGTTGGCCGCCCATTTTGATGACCCTCAATTTTCATGGCATAATATAAATGGCGAATGTGGTGATGATATATTGCCTGCATTGATGATATCAACGACTCATCCGGCACGATTTCGTTATGAAAATCCAGTATACCATCCAAAAATAGAGAAAAAAGGCCTAGCGGATGAGCGACTTCTCATAATTCCTTTAAGGAATTTCTGCAAGACGACTACTGAAGTTATTTCATTGATAGAGAAAGTGTTTAAGGATATCACATCAAAGGCGAAATTAATGGATTTTGCTGTAGCGAAAGAGATCCGTGCTGGAGATGGCGGAGCACTCTCGGATGCATTGATTCTCAGGCCTGCATTATATGGACTGGGTATTGATTTAAAAGAGCTATTTGGCTTTCTTAAGAAAAAACGCGCCTAATGGTGCCCTTGAGCCGGATGTTGGGAGCCGCATAGGTTTTTCCTCCTAACTGTAGATCTCCATCGGGCTTTCCTTCGGCGCGGCCGTGCGGTAGCGCTGATTTGTACGCGACCATACGCAAGGATGGCTGCGCGGCTTGCCAGGAGTTCTCCGGTGACGACCGACATCGAAATCGCCCGCGCCGCGAAACTGGCGCCGATCGAGGAGATCGCGGCGAAGCTCGGCATTCCCGGTGAGGCGATCTCGCCCTTCGGCCGCCACATCGCCAAGATCCACCCGGAGAAGATCGACGGCGCCCGCCGTCCGCCGGGCAAGCTGGTGCTGGTCACCGCCATCTCGCCGACCCCGGCCGGCGAGGGCAAGACGACCACCACCGTCGGCCTCGGCGACGGCCTCGCCCGCATCGGCCAACGCGTCTCGGTCGCGCTGCGCGAACCCTCGCTCGGCCCCTGCTTCGGCATGAAGGGCGGTGCCGCCGGCGGCGGCCTCGCCCAGGTCGCGCCGATGGAGGCGATCAACCTCCACTTCACCGGCGATTTCCACGCCATCGGCGCCGCCAACAATCTCCTCTCGGCGATGCTCGACAATCACCTCTACTGGGGCAACGAGCTCGGCATCGACCTGCGCCGCATCTTCTGGCGTCGCGCCCTCGACATGAACGACCGGGGTCTCCGCGAGATCGTCTCCTCGCTCGGCGGTGTCTCCAACGGCTTCCCGCGCGAAGACGGTTTCGACATCACGGTGGCCTCCGAGGTCATGGCGATCTTCTGTCTGGCGCGCGATCTCGCCGACCTCGAGCACCGCCTCGGCTCGATCGTCGTCGCCCAGACGCGGGAGAAGACGCCGGTCACCGCCGCCGACCTGAAGGCCGCCGGCGCCATGACGGTGCTGCTCAAGGACGCCTTCGCGCCCAATCTGGTGCAGACGCTCGAAGGTACCCCCGCCTTCGTCCACGGCGGTCCCTTCGCCAACATCGCCCACGGCTGCAACTCGCTGATCGCCACCCGCACCGCCCTCGAACTCTCCGACATCGTCGTCACCGAGGCCGGCTTCGGCGCCGATCTCGGGGCGGAGAAGTTCTTCGACATCAAGTGCCGCCAGGGCGAACTCACCCCCGCGGCGGTGGTGCTGGTCGCCACGGTCAGGGCGCTGAAGATGCACGGCGGCGTCGCGCGCAAGGATCTCGGCCACGAGGACGTCGGAGCGGTGAAGCGCGGCTTCGCCAATCTCGATCGCCATCTCGCCAACCTGAAGCGCTTCGGCGTGCCGGTCGTCGTCGCGGTGAACCACTTCGCCACCGACACCGACGCGGAGATCGATGCGGTGCTCGATCACTGCCGCGCCCAAGGGGTCGGCGCCCATCTCTGCCGCCACTGGGCCGAGGGCGGGGCAGGGGCCGTCGACCTCGCCGAGGCGGTCGTCGACCTCGTCGAGGCGCCGGACGCGGGCGCGCATTTCCGCACCCTCTACGCCGACGAGGGGCCGCTCGGCGACAAGATCCGCTCGAACGCCCAGGACATCCACCGTGCCGGCACGGGGGAGTTCGCGCCGCGGCCCAAGGAACTGCTCGCCGAATGGCAGGCCGCCGGCCACGGCGCGCTGCCGGTGTGCATGGCCAAGACGCAGTATTCCTTCTCCACCGATCCGGCGAAGCTCGGCGCGCCCGAGGGCCATCGCGTCGCGGTGCGCGAGGTGCGGCTCTCCGCCGGCGCCGGCTTCGTCGTGGCGATCTGCGGCGACGTCATGACCATGCCGGGCCTGCCGCGCCATCCGGCGGCCGAACAGATCCGCATCGGCGAAGACGGCGAGACGGTCGGCCTCTTCTGAGCGGCCGCGCGCCCGGCCCGTCACGAACGAACCGGCCCGTCACCAACGAAGAAGACCCGGCGCGGTGGCCTCACCGCTCCGGGTCACGAGGTCGTCGACTGCTCGTCGGCGGGTCTGGACGCGCCCACCTGATCGATCGGCGCACGACAACCCGCACGGAGGAGAGGGGGGAGGTCGTCCTCTCCTCCATCGTGGATGTGCCGTCGCGCGGACCGAGCCTCGGCTCGGTCTCAGCCGACGAAGAGTTCGGGCCGCGCCTCGGCGAAGTCCCTCAGCATCGCCGCGTAGTCGGCGACGTGAGCGTCCATCTCGGCCGCCGCCGCCGCACCGTCTCCGGCGGCCAGCGCCGCGACGATCCGGCGATGCCGCTCGAAGGATTGCTTCAGCGACGCGACGTCGGGGCGGAACAGCTCGTGGCACCGCTTCACCGTGGCGAGCCCGATGTCGACCTGCCGCGCCACCTGCGAATAGGGGACGGCGCGGGCGATGGCCGAATGGAATTCCATGTCGAGCTGATAGAACCGGGCGAGGTTGTCACCGGTGAGCGCCAGATCCTGGGCCTCGAGGTTCTTCTGCAGGCCGCGGATCAGGATCTCGTTGCCTTCCCCCGCGACCCGGCGGAGCGCCGCGGATTCCAGCGCACCCCGGATGAAGAGGCTCTCCGACATGGCGCCGAGACGGAGCCGCGCGACATAGGATCCCCGCTGCGGATAGATCTCGACCAGACCTTCCTGTTCGAGGCGGGTCAACGCGGCCGTCACCGGCTGCTTGGACACACCCAGCTTGTCGCAGATCTCGACCTTGTCGATGAACATTCCCGGTTGCATGCGGAACGACAGAATCTCGTCGCGCAGCCACTGGTAGACCCGTTCGGACTTGCGGACGATCTGATGATTGTCGTCCTCGACCTTCGTCGCTTCTCGCGCTCCTCGCAGCATGGCATCCTCCCTGCGTGTCTCCCGCGGCCGCATCTTCGTGCGGTCCTCCCGGGGTGACTCGGTCGCCACCATCGCTTCCTGCCCCGAGAAACATGCTAGCTCGTCGCACGCCCTTTCGGAATTGGCTTCATTACAGATGTTACAGTTCTTTCATCGATCGATGGGCCGGTGTCGCGCCAGAAAATGACGCGCTCTTGTGTGATTTCACGGAGGAAAGTCGAACATACTACCATACAACTTCCAGAAGCCCCGTTTCGATCGGCTGCCCGACGAAATGGCACACCCGGGCGAGAGCCGCCCGGGTGGGATCTTTCTTCGGCCGAGATCTGTTCGACGACCTCACTTCAGCGTGACGGCGTAGCCGGTCAACTTGGCGCGCCAGTCGATCCGGGCGGCGTTGTTGGGGTCGGAGGTGGTGTATTCCCAGCCGTGCGAAGCGCCGGTGTAGTTCCACCAGTCGAACGGCTTGAGTGCCACGTTGGCGGCTGCGGCGGTGACCGCCTGATCGTAGCGGGCACGGCAATCGCCCGAAGCCGCGGTACCCGGCATGGTGGGGCCCGCCATCAGCGGATCGGCGCTGCCGGTGCCCAACACCAGCGGCACCACCGCGCCCGATCCGGTGTAGTTGGTGGCGACGCCGCCCATACCGCAGCCGGGATAGGTCGCGAACACCTTCTTGAACAGTTTGCCGCCCGTCGTCGGGTTGGCGAGATTGACCGGATGCTTGGACAGCGTCATCGCCATCGCAGCGGTGCCGCCGTGCGAATAGCCGAGCCCCACCAGCTTGGACGAGTGCGCCCAGGTCAGCAGCGTCGGCGCCACCGCCGCCGCGCCGAACAGGTCGAAGGGCCGTGCCGCGTGATCGGACACCTTGGCGTCGCGATTGGCGCCGAGCCCGGCGGGGAAGATCCCCCAGGTGGTGTCGCCGCCGTGCTTGGCGACGATGAAGTCGCTGCGCGCCTTGGTGAAACTGTTGACCAGCATCATGCCGATGCCCTGGTCGGCGAGGGCCTTCGCCAGCGTCGGGTACTGCGACTGCAGCTTGAGGAAGCAGCTGTCGTCGAGCTTGTAGAGGGTGCGGGCGTCGTTCACGCCGGAGCAGTAGAAGATGCCGGTGTGGCCGTGCGCGACGATCACCATCGGCACCTTCGCCGACGCCGACGCTCCCGCCGGCTTCCAGTAATAGGCCTCGATCTTGTCCTCGGCGCCGCTGCCCAGCTTGCTCTGGAAGGTGACGAGGCCGGTCGGCGGATAGGTGATCGAGGTCGCCGCGGTGCCGTCCGGAACGGTCAGGGTGACGGCCGGCGACGGCGGCGCGTGCCGGACCTGCTCGGTCGCGAGGCCGGCGGCCGGGACGGCGAAGGAGGCGAGGGACGCGAGGGAGGCGAAGAAGAGGATGCGGGTCGGGGTCATGTCGGTCTCCACGAGCCGTCGGCGAGGGGGGTCTCGGACCGTCGCGTGATGTCGCCGGGGTCGCGGCGCACCGGTCGGCGGTCGCCGGCTCCGATGGATCGTTTGTCGCCGACCCGCGTTTCGGTTCGGCCCCGCCGCGCCGATCCCCGTGTTGCGATTGTTGCGACGAAGCCGCCGCCGCTCCGCCGCCCGTCCGAGCGCTCGGCGTCTCGGTCGAAGGGAGCGATCGGCAGCTTCGTTCCTCGGTGGCCAAGGAGGGAGGTCGCGTGTATAAACGCCGCCTCGTCCCGCCGCCGTGACGCCCCTCGGCGCTCGCGGGACGACTGTGTCGCCTCGATCGCTGCGATCGAGGGGCGCGGATCGGTGGGGCGAGGGAATGCGTGAGATGACGAAGTCCGGCGACATGCGCGACTGGTCGCCCGCCAGCTGGCGGGGAAAACCGATCGTCCAGGTGCCCGCCTATGCCGATCAGGCGATGCTCAAGGCCGTCGAGGACGATCTCGGTACGTGGCCGCCGCTGGTCATCGCCGACGAGATCCGCTCGCTTCGGCGCAATCTGGCGCGCGTCGCCGAGCGCAGGGCTTTCCTGCTCCAGGGCGGCGACTGCGCCGAGAGCTTCGCCGAGCACTCGGCCAATCAGATCCGCGACTTCTTCAAGATCTTCCTGTCGATGTCGGTCGTCATGACCCATTCCGCCGGCCTGCCGGTGGTCAAGGTCGGGCGCATCGCCGGTCAGTTCGCCAAGCCGCGCTCCTCGGACATCGAGAAGCGTGACGGCGTCGAGCTGCCGTCCTATCGCGGCGACATCATCAACGGCATCGACTTCACGCCGGAAGCGCGGATCCCCGATCCGCAGCGCATGCGCATGGTCTATCGCCAGTCGGCGGCGACGCTGAACCTGCTGCGCGGCTTCGCCTACGGCGGCTACGCCAAGCTCGAGCGCGTCCACGGCTGGATGGTCGATTTCCTGACCGACAGCCCCGTCGCCGAGCGCTTCCAGGAGGTCGCCGACCGCATCACCGAGGCGCTGAACTTCATGGCCGCCTGCGGGCTCACCGCCGATACGGTGCCGCAGCTCCAGGGCGTCGATTTCTACACCTCGCACGAGGCGCTGCTTCTTCCCTACGAAGAGGCGCTGACCCGCGAGGATTCGGTAGAAGGCGGCTGGTACGACACCTCCGCCCACTTCGTGTGGATCGGCGATCGCACCCGCCAGATCGATCACGCCCACATCGAGTACATGCGCGGCATCGCCAACCCGATCGGCCTCAAGGTCGGTCCCTCGCTCGACGCCGACGGCCTGCTTCGCCTGATCGACATGCTCGATCCGAAGAACGAGGCCGGCCGGCTGACGCTGATCACCCGCTTCGGTGCCGACAAGATCGCCAAGCATCTGCCGGGCCTCCTGCGCGCCGTGACGGCCGAGGGCCGCAACGTCGTGTGGTCCTGCGACCCCATGCACGGCAACGGCATCACCTCGGCGACCGGCCACAAGACCCGGCCGTTCGACAAGGTGCTCTCCGAGGTCCAGTCGTTCTTCGAGGTCCATCGCGCCGAAGGCACCTGGGCCGGCGGCGTCCATCTCGAGATGACCGGCAAGAACGTCACCGAATGCCTCGGTGGCGCGGTGGCGATCCAGGAGGCCGATCTCGGCGTCCAGTACGACACCGCCTGCGACCCGCGCCTCAACGCCGCCCAGTCGCTCGAGCTCGCCTTCCTGGTGGCCGAGGAGCTGAAGAAAGACCGCGCCGGCCGCGCACCCAATATCCGCGCCGCCGCCGAGTGAGGCCGTCGCGACCTTCGTGAAACGGATGGAGGATCGTTCGATGAAATCGAACGATCCTTTCTCTTTTTCGCCATTGGTGGAGAGTTGACGAACGGCCGGTCGCGCCCGATCTCTGGAGGGACCCGAGGGCGCGACGAACGGCGCCCGCCGCGGACCAGCCGTCCGCGCATTCAGGAGATCGCCCATGTCCGCCGTCGTTCCCGTGCCGCCGCTGTTCATCTCGCACGGCGCCCCCGATCTGATCGTCCACGACAACCCGACCCGCGACTTCCTCGCCGACATCGCCGCCTCGATGCCGCGGCCGAAGGCGATCGTCTCGATCTCCGCCCATTTCGCCTCGGTGCGTCCGGCGGTGGTGGTCGATGCGGCGCCGGCGATGATCTACGACTTCGGCGGCTTCGATCCCTCGCCCTACGAGATGGTCTATCCCCCCCCCGGTGAGCCGGCGCTCGCCCGGCGCATCG
>CALMYM010000380.1 GCA_937873675.1 uncultured Alphaproteobacteria bacterium
AGGTCCGGATCGGCCACCATGACGGACACGATGTGAGTGGCGGTCGGCATCGCCGGCAGGCCGGGGCAACAGAGCACGTCCTTGACCCGCTGCGCCTGACGTTGCTGCATGTCGCGTTCGGCCGACGAGCGCTTGAGGTGGCGGATCGAGGCGGCGGCGGCCGCGGCGATCGCCGGCGGCAGGGCGGTGGTGAAGATGAAGCCCGGCGCGTAGGAGCGCACCGCGTCACAGATCGCCTTGGTCGCGGTGATGTAGCCGCCGAGCGTGCCGAAGGCCTTGGCGAGCGTACCCTCGATGACGTCGATGCGGCCCATCAGGCCTTCCCGGTCGGCGATGCCGCCGCCGCGCGGGCCGTACATGCCGACCGCGTGCACCTCGTCGATGTAGGTCAGCGCGCCGTACTTCTCGGCGAGATCGCAGATCTCCTTGATCGGCGCGATGTCGCCGTCCATCGAGTAGACGCTCTCGAAGACGATCAGCTTGGCGCGCTCCGGATCGGCCGCCTCGAGCAGTTCCTCGAGGTGCTCGACGTCGTTGTGACGCCACAGCTTCTTCTCGCAGCCCGAACGACGGATGCCTTCGATCATCGAGGCATGGTTGAGTTCGTCGGAGAGGATCAGGCAGTTCGGCAGCAGCTTGGCGATGGTCGAGATGCCCGCCTCGTTCGAGACGAAGCCCGAGGTGAAGACGAGGCCCGCCTCCTTGCCGTGCAGGTCGGCGAGTTCGGCCTCGAGCTCGACCAGCGGATGGGAGGTGCCCGAGATGTTGCGGGTGCCGCCGGCGCCGGTGCCCAGCCCCTGGGCGGTGGAGATCATCGCGCCGAGCACGCTCTGGTGCTGGCCCATGCCGAGATAGTCGTTGGAACACCACACGACGATCTCACGCGGCTCGTTCTCGCGGCCTTCCTTGCGCCACAGGGCGCGCGGGAAGCGGCCGACGATGCGTTCGAGATCGGCGAAGACCCGGTAGCGCTTCTCGGCCTTCAGCTGGTCGATGGCGTCCTCGAAAATCGACTGATAGTTCATGTCCGTCCTCGAGCCCCTCTCACTCATTCTTGGTGGGCCGTTTCGTCGTCGAACCTCGAAACCAGAGTACTCGCTCGGCTTCGAAGCCCCTCGTCGACGACCGTCTCGAACTCACTGTCCTTCCGATTCTCGCACCGTCTCCCTGACGTCTCGCTGACGCGTCGGCCGTCTCGGGCCCGGTGCGTCTATTAGACTTACATGAATTCGATGCACTTTGACCATGATCAAGCTGGTCGAACTTGGCCATACGGGGAGCTACGGACCGTGGTTCGTCGACGCATCCCCCACGGCAACCGCTTGTTCACCTTTCCCGGCGAGACTCGTGATCCGTGGAGGAGACCCCGCGTGAACCTCGATCTCGCATCCCTGACCTTCCTCGTCGTCGAAGACAGCGCTTACATGCGCACCATCCTGCGCACCATGCTGCAGGGTTTCGGCGCGCGCCGCATCGTCGAGGCGGAAGACGGCGCTTCCGGCCTCGAAGCGATGGATCGCGCCAATCCCGACATCCTCATTCTCGACTGGGTGATGCCGATCCTCGACGGCGCCGACATGGTCCGGATGATCCGCAATCCGCAGAACCCGTTCGCCTACATTCCGGTGATCATGGTGACGGCGCACACGGAGCGCTCACGTATTCTCGAGGCGCGAAAACTCGGTATTCACGAACTGTTGTGCAAGCCGATCTCGGCGAAGTCGCTCTATCAGCGCATCGCCTCGGTGATCATGCACCCGCGCGAGTTCGTGAAGACGCCCAACTATTTCGGCCCGGCGCCGCGCGCCATCCGCAACCGCCAGAAGATCTGGCAGGCCAAGCCTCAGGGGCTGATCACCGGTCAGCCGAAGAACGGCGGCGACAAGACCGAGATCGCCGCCTGATCGAGGGCCGATCCCCGGCGGCTGCGATTTCCTCTCCCGATCGCCTTCGCTTCGCCGCATGATACGACACTCGAATGCTCCATTCGGGTGTCGTATTCCGTCCGTCGAAACGGCCCGGTCCGCTCGAGGGCGGTTTCGACGGGACGGATCCGGCATCGCGAAAGCGATCTGCCGGATCCCGATGAATCGAACGGGCAGGAGCGGGGTCGCGCGGCGGATCGCCGGGACGATGCGGGGGTTCACGTGAAGATCTGGCCGAGCGGCGGCGCCGCGGTGTTCCTGAAGCGGGTGGGCACGGTCTCCGGCTTCACCATGCTGTCCCGCGCCACCGGCTTCCTGCGCGACGTGGTGCTCGCCTGGGTGATCGGCGCCGGCCCGCTCGCCGACGCCTTCTTCATCGCGCTGCGCATCCCCAACCATTTCCGCGCCCTCTTCGCCGAAGGCGCGTTCAACGCCTCCTTCGTCCCGACCTACGCCGGCACGCTGGAGGCCAAGGGCGCGGAAGCGGCGATGGGCTTCGCCGCCCGCGTCCTCGGCGCCCTGGTGGCGGTGCAGGTGGTGATCCTCGTCGCCGCCGAGATCTGGACGCGCGGCCTGCTCGAGCTCATCACCCCGGGCTTCGCCGGTGCCGGCGACCTCGGCGATCTGACGGTGCTGCTCACCCGCATCACCTTCCCCTATCTCCTCTTCGTCACCCTGGTGACGGTCTACGGCGCCGTCCTCAACGCCCACCATCGCTACGCGGCGGCGGCGGGCGCGCCGGTGCTCTTCAACCTCGCCATCATCGGCTGCGTCGGCGCGACGCTCTTGGTCCCCGGCCGCACACCGAACCTCGCCCCCACCGCCGCGGCGATCGGCGTGGCGCTCGCCGGCGTCGCCGAGCTGATCCTGCTGATGTGGGCGATGCGCCCGGCGGGGCTGTCGTTGAAGCCCGCCCGGCCGCGGCTCGACGCCGAGGTGACGACCTTCCTGAAGCGCCTCGGGCCCGCCACCATCGGCTCCGGCGCCTCGCAGATCGCCATGTTCGTCGACACCATCCTCGCCGCCGCCCTGCCGGTCGGCGCGGTCTCGGCGATGTACTACGCCGATCGCCTCTATCAGCTGCCGATCGGCGTCATCGCCATCGCCATCGGCACCGTGCTGCTGCCCGAACTCTCCCGCCGCTTCGCCGCCAAGGACGAGGCGGGCGCCCCCCCCCCCCCCCGCAGCCCCCCGTTGCCGGCGGTCGCGCTCCCCC
>CALMYM010000381.1 GCA_937873675.1 uncultured Alphaproteobacteria bacterium
GACGAGAAGGCCCTCGCCCGCGTGTTGGACGCCGGGGACCTCGCGGGCGCCGGCCTCGACGTCTTCGAACACGAACCGGCGGTCAACCCCAAGCTCGTGCGCTGCAAGCGCGTCGTCCTCCTGCCTCACATGGGTTCGGCGACGATCGAGGGCCGCGTCGACATGGGCGAACGGGTGATCATCAACATCAAGACGTACCAGGATGGCCACCGTCCCCCCGACCGCGTCCTGCCGTCGATGCTGTGAGCCGGCGGCGGTGCGGCGCGTCGCCGTTTCCGTCGCTCTCCGACCGTCGACGGCCGATCGAGGAGAAGATCCGATGACCCCTCGTGCTCCGTCCTCGCAACGCCGTTTCGGCCTCGCCGCCCTCGCCGTCTTCGGCCTCATGCTCGCGCCGGCGCACGCCCAGCAGCCGGCGCCGAGCCCGGCCGCCGCCCCGGCGCCGCAGAAGCCGGCGCTCGATCGCCACGGCTTGCCGGAGAAGATGAGCGGCGAACAGATCAAGGAGATCTGGTTCGACGGCCGTCCCTTCGTCGCCACCGGGCCCGACGGCTCCGCGTTCCGCATGGTCTTCACCCCCGACGGCAAGGCCACCCGCCTGGCCATGGCCGGCAAGAAGCCCAAGCCGGTCGTCGGCTTCTGGCGGGTCATCGCTGAGGGCTACTGCTCGCGCTGGTCGGGGTCCAACCGCGAAAAGTGCTTCAACGTCCGCAAGAGCGAGGACGGAACCCGCACCATCGTCCGTTTCGGCCAACAGATCGCCGGTACCTGGGAACGTCCCTGACCGTCGAGAGCGGACGCCGGTGCGCCGCCGGGTCCGCCTCCCGCCGGCTTCCGCGAGGAGATCTCCGCCCGTGCAGTCACCGAAATATCGCCGGGCCCTGCCGGAGGACCGCCGCGCCGATCTCGTCGACGCCACCTTGCGCTGCCTCGCCGAGCAGGGCCACGCCGGCGTATCGGTCCGCCGCATCGCCGCCGAAGCCGGCGTCTCCGCCGGTCTGGTCAACCACCACTTCGACGGCATCGAAGCGCTGGTCGGCGCGGCCTACGAGAAACTGTCGAAGGATCTCCTGGCCGAGGTGATGTCGCGGGTCGAACGCGAGAGCGAGCCCCGTCGCCGGCTCTCGGCCTATTTCGCCGCCATCTTTTCCGAAGCCGTGCTCGATCCCCGGCTGTTGCGCATCTGGGTGGTGTTCTGGAGCCTCTTGCCGCACGCCGAACCGTTGAAGTCGATCCAGAAGCGCATGTGGGCCGACTATCGCGGCTCGATCGAGCGCGAGCTCGCCGCCTGCGCCGCCGCCGATCCCGCCTTCGATGCCGGCCACACCGCCCTCGGCCTCGCCGCCCTGATGGACGGATTGTGGCTGCAGGGATGCCTCGATCCCGGCAGCTATCGGGCCGCCGATGCCGTCTCCCTGTGCGAGACCTTCACCGACGACGCTCTGTCGCGGCGCGGCCACCCGGCCTGATCGCCACTCCGTACGTGAAGCGCGAAAGTCCGCCGTCGGATGCCAGGTTCGACTCCCGTGCCGCGCGTCGACGCCGCGAAATCCCTGCGATGGAGCCATTTTGGCAGGATGCGCGGGCCTCTGACGGCTCCCTCCGGCCGCCTCGCCATGCGCCGCAAATTGAAATATCAAATTGCGGCGCATGGGCGGAAATTTCTTCGCCTACTATGCCATTGCCGAAAAAGGATTTCTCGAAACAGGCGATAAGTTCGAAGCGATTGTGTCAGTATATGCGCGGATTCTGTTTTTTGCATTTGCGAACTCTTGTCAGACAAGTCCGGGTAAGGCAGTGTCCGTACTTGGTCATCCGTATGATGGGCGCATGCGCATCCGCGGAGAGCGTCATCATGAGGGAGGCGCGGCCGACCGCATGCCGAGAACGAGAAGACGTCCGGAAGGGGCGGTCGTAGCCTGATGAACATCGTCGAACTCGAAGCCAATGCCGAACGCGCGGCGGCGCTCCTCAAGTCGATGGGTAGCCCCCGCCGCCTCCTCATCCTGTGCCAGCTCGTCGACGGCGAGCGTCCGGTGGGTGAACTGGAGAAGGCCGTCGGGCTGAGCCAGTCGGCGCTGTCGCAGCATCTCGCGGTGCTGCGCCACAAGGGCTACGTCAGCACCCGCCGGGCCGGCCAGTCGATCTTCTATTCGCTCGCCGGCGACGAAGTGAAGTCGATCCTCGAGACCCTGCACGGTCTCTATTGTGGTGGCTGCGGCGAGGACTGAGGCCCGCTCGAGCGGCCGTCCACGGTGAAGCAGTCGCGATTTTCCGCGATCTCCTCCTGGATGAAGCGCGTCACGGTCCGCACCCGGGCCGTGTCGGCGAGATCGGCGTGGGTGAAGAGCCAGTAACTTCGGGTCAGCCGCACCTCCTGCGCCAACACCGGCACCAGCCCCGGCCGTTCCGCCGCCATGAACGACGGCAGCACGCAGATGCCGTGGCCGCGCTCGGTGATGGTCATCTGCGCGGTGAGCGACGACGACTGGATGCGCGCCTTCAACCCCGGCAGCACCTCGTCGAGATAGTCGAGGCCGCGGGTGAAGACGAGATCGTCGACATAGCCGACGAAGGCGTGATGCACGAGGTCGTCGCGCCGGCGGATCGGCGCGTGCCGCTCGAGGTAGGCGGGCGCGGCGTAGAGCCCGAGATCGTAGTCGGTCAGCCGGGTGGTGACGAAGCGGCTCTCCTTCGGCGGAGCGAGACCGATCGCCACGTCGCCCTCGCGCTTCGACAGCGCCACGATCTGCTGGATGGTGACCAGCTCCAGCCGCAGCTGCGGGTGCTTCTCGGCGAAACGGCCGATGCGCGGCGCCAGGAAGACGTTGCCGAAGCCCTCCAGGCTGTTGATCCGCACCGTGCCGGTGACCCCGACCTCCGGCCGCCCCAGTTCCTCGGTCGCCGCCGTCGCCTGCGCCTCCATCGCCTCGGCGTGGGCGAGCAGACGTTCGCCGGAGAGGGTCAGGAAATAGCCCTGCGGCGCCCGCTCGAACAGTTTCGCCGCGATCGCCCGCTCGAGCGCCGCCACCCGGCGGCTCACCGTGGCGTGGTCGGTGCCGAGCCGCCGGGCCGCGCCGGTCAGCGTCCCCTGCTGCGCCACGGCGAGGAAATATCGGAGATCGTTCCAGTCGAAACGGGTGGTCAAGGGCGGTTGCCTCCGGGATCGCGACCCGTATGGGCATTTCGCCACGGGATGTGGGCGACATGATCCGTGGATGTGGTGATTTGTCCATACTATTGTCGCCGCCAATCGGAAACGAAGAGCCCCAGACGGGAGGATTTCATGCGCGAGTACGGACATTTCATCGGCGGCGCCGCGGTCGCCGGCACCTCCGGTCGCACGGCGCCGATCTGGCAGCCGATGACCGGCGATCAGATCGGCACGGTCGCGCTCGCCTCCACGGCCGAGCTTCGCGCCGCGGTGGAGAACGCCAAGGCGGCGCAGCCGGCCTGGGCGGCGGTCAACCCGCAGCGCCGCGCCCGCGTGCTGATGAAGTTCCTGGAGATCTGCAACGCCCGCGCCGACGAGATCGCCGACCGGCTCGCCCGCGAGCACGGCAAGACCATCCTCGACGCCAAGGGCGACCTGCAGCGCGGCCTCGAGGTGATCGAGGTGGCGATCGGCGCCCCCCACATGCTCAAGGGCGAATACACCACCGACGCCGGCCCCGGCATCGACCTCTATTCGATGCGCCAGCCGCTCGGCGTCGTCGCCGGCATCTCGCCGTTCAACTTCCCCGCCATGATCCCGCTGTGGATGTGCGGCCC
>CALMYM010000382.1 GCA_937873675.1 uncultured Alphaproteobacteria bacterium
CGGCGAGAGCGAGCAGTTCGAGAGCGAATTCCGCATGCGCCACAAGGACGGCCACTGGCTGTGGATCCTCGATCGCGGCAAGGTCATCGCCCGCGACGTCGACGGCCGGCCGCTGCGCATGGTCGGCACCCACACCGACATCACCGAACACCGCAAGCTCACCGAAGCCTTACAGGAGGAGAAGGAGCGGCTGCGCATCACCCTCCACTCGATCGGTGACGGCGTGATCTGTACCGACGCCACCGGGCGCGTCAGCTTCATGAACCCGATCGCCGAGCAACTGACCGGCTGGACGGCGGCGGCGGCGTTGTGGCGCCCGGTCGAGGTCGTCTTCCGGCTCGTCGACGAGCGTGACGATCAGCCGATCGAAGGAACGGTGGCGCAGTGTCTGGCACGGCTCGACCGGGTGTCGCGGGACGAGGGCGTCCTGCTCGTCGGCCGCAGCGGCGCGCGGGTCGACGTCAAGGCTTCGGCCTCGCCGGTCCGGACGACCTCCGGTGAGGTTCTCGGCGCCGTGCTGGTCTTCCAGGACGTGACGCGCGCCCGGACGCTGCAGAAGGAACTGGCGCAGATGGCGCGCCAGGATGCGTTGACGGGACTGCCCAATCGCTCGTCGTTCGAAATGGTGCTCACCGAGATCTGCGCCGCGGCCGGCGAGAGCGAGGCCGGACACGCCCTGTGCTTCCTCGATCTCGATCGCTTCAAGATCGTCAACGACACGGCCGGACACGCCGCCGGCGACGCCCTGCTGCGCGAGGTCGGCCGGGTGATCCGCGAGCAGATGCGCCGTCAGGATCGGATCGCCCGCCTCGGCGGCGACGAGTTCGGCATCCTGCTCGCCGATTGCGGCGAAGAGGACGCGCTGCGCATCGCCGAGCGCCTGCTGGAGCGCCTCGGGCGCGTCCGCTTCGCGTGGCAGGATCGGGTCTACGAGGTCGGTGCTTCGATCGGCATCGCCCGCATCGACGCCGAAACCCCGCTCGCCGCCGACGTGATGAGCCGCGCCGACGTCGCCTGCTACGCGGCGAAGGCGGCGGGGCGCAACCGCGTCTCGGTCTATCACCCCTCCGAAGGCGACGCGCGGCGCCATCACCACGAACTCCACACCGCCGCCGGCATCCGTGCCGCCCTCGACGACGACCGCTTCGTCGTCCACGCCCAGGAGATCCTCGATCTCCGGCCGGCCGGTCACCTGCAGCGCCACTGCGAACTCCTGGTGCGCATGCGCGACGAGGACGGGACGCTGCTGTCGCCGGGCGCCTTCATTCCGGCGGCCGAGCGCTACGGCCTGATGGCGTCGATCGATCGCTGGGTCATCCGCCGCGTCCTGCACACCTACGGCCGCGCCATCCTCGCCGTGCCGCGCCTCACCGTGTCGATCAATCTGTCGGCCAATTCGCTCGAAGATCCCGATCTCGTCGAGTTCCTCGCCGCCGAACTGGAACGCTCGGTGCTGCCGCCGCATCGGCTGCGCTTCGAGATCACCGAGACCTCGCTGATCAACAACCTGACCAATGCGGCCAAGCTCGTCGCCGCGCTGCGCGCCGCCGGCTACGCCATCATGCTCGACGACTTCGGCGCCGGGGTCTCCTCCTTCGCCTATCTCGAACATTTCCCGACCGACTATCTGAAGATCGACGGCGGTTTCGTCCGCAAGATGAAGGACAACCCGGTCGATCGGGCGATCGTCGAGAGCATCAACGACATCGGCCACAAGCTCGGCGCGGTGACCATCGCCGAATTCGTCGAGGACGAGGAGACGCTGGAGATCCTGCGCGAGATCGGTCTCGACATGGCGCAGGGCTATCACATCGCCCGGCCGATCCCGCTCGAGACGCTGCTCCTGGAGATGGCCGACGGCGGCACCGCCGACGCCGGAATGCGCACGGGCTGAGCCGGACATCGGGGCCCGCTTCGGCGGTCGCGCGGGAGACCGTTCGCGTCACGGCGACGATGCGTTCGTCGAAGCGACACCACGTCGCGCCGTGCCCGCGGTTGATCCGAGGCCCCTGACGCTCCATGTCGAGGAAAGCCGTTTCCGTCGGAGGCCGTCCGGCGCATCGCCGCCTTCGACACGTTTCCCGAGGTTCCCATGACCCGTCTCGATACCGCCGCTCTCGATCTCCTATTCCGCGACGCCCGCACCCACAACGGCTGGTCGGCCGAGCCGGTCGCCGACGCCGATCTCGTCGCCGCGCTCGATCTCGCCAAGATGGGGCCGACCGCGGCCAATTCGCAGCCGCTGCGCGTCGTCTTCGTGAAGAGCGCCGAGGCCAAGGCGCGGCTGAAGCCGACCCTGTCGCCGGGCAACGTCGACAAGACGATGGCCGCCCCGGTCACCGCGATCGTCGCCTACGACCCGAAGTTCTACGATCTCCTGCCGAAGCTCTTCCCGCATACCGACGCGCGGTCGTGGTTCGCCGGCGATCCGGTCGGGGCGGAAGCCGTGGCGCGGATGAACGCGACGCTGCAGGCGGCCTATCTCATCCTGGCGCTGCGCGCCGTCGGTCTCGACACCGGCCCGATGGGCGGCTTCGACGCCGCTGCCGCCGACGCCGCCTTCTTCCCCGAGGGCGACGCCAAGTCGGTGTTCCTGATCAACATCGGCCACGGCGATGCGGCCGCCCTCTTCCCCCGCAGCCCGCGCCTCGACTTCGCCGAGATGGCGAAGATCGTGTGAGGGTGGTCCGCCGGCCCTCCTTCGGCGGGGGAGATGGTCGGTTCGACCGCCGTGCGAGATGCTTCGAGACGACGTCCTGCGGACGTCTGCTCAGCATGAGGCGTCTGATTTCTCTCGGGAACCTCCGACGCCTCATCCTGAGGAGCGCCGCAGGCGCGTCTCGAAGGGTCGCGCACGAAGATGCGTTTCGACGCTCCCGGATCACGTGAAAGTCCCGGCGAGGGAAGTGAGCCTCCCGCGCCGCCGCTGGCCTCATCCGGCCGGGTGCTCCTCCTCTCGCTTCGCCGTCACCGCCGCACGCTTGGCGCGCGAGCGGAACCAGCCGGTGGTCTTGCGGATGGTGACGTAGAAGACCGGGGTCAGGAACAGGCCGAAGAAGGTGACGCCGATCATGCCGAAGAACACGGCGGTGCCGAGCGCCTGACGCATCTCCGCGCCGGGGCCCTGGGCGATCACCAGCGGCAGCACGCCGAGGATGAAGGCGAAGGCGGTCATCAGGATCGGCCGTAACCGCAGCCGGCACGCCTCGATCACCGCCGCCACCGGGCCGCTGCGGTTCTGGATCTCGCCCTGGGAGGCGAATTCGACGATCAGGATGGCGTTCTTGGCGGCGAGACCGACGAGCACGACGAGGCCGACCTGGGTCAGGATGTTGTTGTCCATGCCGCGCATCATCACGCCGGCGAGCGCCGACATGACGCTCATCGGCACGATCAGGACGATGGCGAGCGGCAACGCCCAGCTCTCGTACTGCGCCGCGAGCAGGAGGAAGACGAAGATCACCGACAGGGCGAAGACGAAGATCGTCGAACCGCCGGCGAGCTTCTCCTGGAAGGCGAGTTCGGTCCATTGGAAGCCGGTGCCCTGGGGCAGCACCTGCCGCGCGATCGCCTCCATCTTGTCGAGCGCCACGCCGGACGACACGCCGGGCGCCGCCGAGCCCTGGAGCGGCACGGCGGTGTACATGTTGTAGCGCTGGATCAGCGCCGGGCCGGCGGCGTCGCGGATCTCGACCAGGGTGCCGAGCGGCACCAGGGCGCCGGTCTGCGAGCGTACCTTGATCTGGGCGAGGTCCTCCTTGGTCATGCGGAATGTTTGGTCGGCCTGGGCTCGGACCTGATAGACGCGGCCGAAGGCGTTGAAGTCGTTGACGTAGGCCGTGCCGAAATTCTGCTGGAGGGCGGCGAAGACCGCCTCGACCGGCACGTTCAGCATCTGCGCCTTGGTGCGGTCGATGTCGACGCGGACCTGCGGCGTCGAGGCGGTGAAGGTGGTGAAGACGCCGCGCAGTTCGGGATCGCGCGCCGCCATGCCCATCATCTGGTAGGCGAGGCCGAGGATGCGGCGCATGTCGGCCGAATCCTTCTCCTGGATCTCCAGCTTGAAACCGCCCTGGTTGCCGAGGCCGCGCACCGGCGGCGGCGGCACCGCGATGGTGAAGGCCTCCTGGATCGGCGCGAGCTTCTTCAGGATCTCGCCGACCAGCACCTGCGAGGTTCTGCCCGTCTTCAGGCGTTGATCGAACGGGGCGAACGGTACGAACAGGACGGCGCCGTTGGAGGCGGGGGTGAAGGTCGCGGCGTTGAGACCGGCGATCTCGACCGTGTGGGCGACGCCGTCGATGTCGCGCACGATCCGTCCGGCCTTGGCCACGACGTCCTGCGTCCGGGTGAGCGAGGCTCCGTCGGGCAACTGGATGATGACCAGCGCATAGCCCTGGTCCTGCGCCGGGATGAAGCCGGTCGGCAGGGTCTTGGCGAGCCACACCGTCGCGCCGATCATGCCGGCGTAGACGATGAGCGCAACCAGCTTGAAGCGCAGCACGAAGCCGACGATCGCCGCATAGCGATCGGCGATCCGGTCGAAGGCGGTGTTGAACCCGTCGGAGAGCCATCGCCCGAGGCGGGCGAGGGCGCCGGTCGGCCGATGGCCGGGGTCGTGAGCCTTGAGGAGCAGCGCGGCGAGCGCCGGCGACAGGGTCAGCGAGTTGAAGGCCGAGATCAGCGTCGCGACGGCGATGGTGACGGCGAACTGGCGATAGAACTGGCCGGTGATGCCGGGGATGAAGGCGGCGGGCACGAACACCGCGGCGAGCACCAGGGCGATGGCGATCAGAGCGGTGCCGACCTCGTCCATGGTCTGGTGGGTGGCGTCGCGCGGCTTCAGACCGTCGGCGATGTTGCGCTCGACGTTCTCGACCACGACGATGGCGTCGTCGACGACGATGCCGATGGCGAGCACCAGGCCGAAGAGCGTCAGGTTGTTGAGCGAATAGCCGAGCGCCGACAGGACCGCGAATGTGCCGATCAGCGACACGGGAATCGTGGCGAGCGGGATGATCGCCGTGCGCCAGTTCTGCAGGAAGACGACGATGACGACGACGACCAGGATCACCGCCTCGAACAGCGTCTCGTAGACGGCGTCGACCGACGCCTGGATGTACTCGGTCGGGTTGAACGGGATGGCGTAGGCGATGCCCTGGGGGAAGCTCTTGGCGAGCTCGTCCATGGCGGTGCGGATCTCCTTGGCGGCGGCGAGCGCGTTGGTGCCGGGCCGCTGGAATATGCCGATGCCGACGGAGGACTTGCCGTCGAAGGAGGAGAGGTTGTCGTAGCTCTGGGCGCCGATCTCGACCCGCGCCACGTCCTTCAGCCGGACGATGCGGCCGTCCGAGGTCGAACGGACGATCACCTCGTTGAACTGCTGGGCGTCCTGGAAGCGGCCCTGCGTCTTCACCGAGAACTGGAAGGCGTTGTCCTTCGGCGCCGGCTGGCCACCGATCGAGCCGCCGGAGACCTGGACGTTCTGGGCGCGCACCGCGGCGATGGCGTCGTCGGCGGTCAGCCCGAGGCTCGCCAGCTTGTCGGGATCGAGCCAGATACGCAGCGAATAGAGGCGCTCACCGAAGATCGTCACGTCGCCGACGCCGTCGAGGCGCAGGAGCGGATCGCGGACGTTGGCGCGGGCGAAGTTCGAGACGTAGAGCGGATCGAGCGATCCGTCGGGCGAGTACATCACCACGACCATCATGATGTCGGGCGACGACTTGTTGGTGGTGACACCGAGCGACTGCACCGCCGAGGGCAGGCGCGGCATGGCGATCGAGACGCGGTTCTGGACGAGGACCTGCGCCTTGTTGAGGTCGGTGCCGAGCTTGAAGGTGATGGTCAGCGCCATCGAGCCGTCGGCGGAGGCGTAGGAGGACATGTAGAGCATGTCCTCGACGCCGTTGATCTGCTCCTCGAGCGGCGTCGCCACGGTGGCGGCCACCGTCTCGGCGTCGGCGCCGGGATAGTTCGCCCGCACGACGATGGTCGGCGGCGCGATCTCCGGATACTGCGAAACGGGGAGATTGCGGAAGGCGATCGAGCCGACGAGGATCAGCAGGATCGACAAGACCGAGGCGAAGATCGGCCGGTGGACGAAGAAGTGAGCGAAGCGCATGGGGGTCGCGTCCTCACTTGGCCGGCGGCTGGGCGGCGGGTGCGGCGGGCGGTGGCGGCGTCGGGATCACCGGTCCGACCGGCGGCAGCGTCACCATCTGCGGCGTCACCTTGACCCCCGGACGGATGCGCACGATGCCGTTGACGGCGATCGTCTCGCTGCCGTCGAGGCCGGAGCGGATCAGCCGCCAGCCGTCGATCTTGGGACCCGGTACCACCGGCTTCTGGGTGGTCGAGCCGTCCGCGGCGACGACGTGGACGATGCGGCGGGTCTGATCGGAG
>CALMYM010000383.1 GCA_937873675.1 uncultured Alphaproteobacteria bacterium
CTTCCCGTCGACATGGACGTGGCAGGTGCCGCAGGGGCAGGAGCCGCCACATTCGGCCTTGATCGGCAGACCCCAGTCGCGGATCACCTCCATCACCCGCCAACCGTCGACCGCCGGCAGGACGTGTTCCTTGCCGTCGGTGTCGGTGACGCGGATCTTGATGGCGCCGTCGTCGAAGAAGTCGCAAGGGTCCTCGCCGAAATGGTCTTCGGCGAGCGGCGCGGCGTTCGTCTCTTCCATCTTGCCTCCCCACGTCGAGCGGGCTCGTCCGGACCGGGTTCCCCGCCGGTCCGACGTCCGCCGACGGTCCTCGGCGCGAGACCCGACAGGACCCCGCGCCGCCGTCGCTCGGCGCACCGCGGCCGGAGCCGCGGTCGCTACGATCTAATGCATTAGAAGATGCTCATACACCACACCAGGCGTCTTGATAAGGCACCCTGAGCCAGGGGCGGCCGGGGACCGGAGCGGTCGCCGGCTCCGCCGCCGGTTGGTAGTGGAGGGGCAGGCAGACCGGCGTGCCGGCGAGGAGCCGGTCGCGGGTCGGAGCGTGGTCGATGGCGAGGGTGTCGAAGCCGACGCGGAAGTAATGCGCCACCTGATCGAGCAGGATATCGCCGACGGCGCGCAGCTCGCCGGTGAAGCCGTGGCGCTCGCGCAGCAGGCGGGCGACCGAATAGCCGCGGCCGTCGGCGAATTTCGCGAAGCGGACGGCGATCGCGGCGAAGCGCGGCAGGTCGGCGACGACGTCCTCCAGGCGATCGGCGGGATCGACGATCAGGCCGATCGGCCGATCGCGCGCGGCGAGCCGCTCGGCGTCGCGGCGCCAGCGGGCGAGGGAGACGAAGATCGGCCCTTCGGGGAGCGCTGCGTCGTCGGCGACGATGGTCCAACGATCGGCGACGAAGCGCCCGCGGGCGAAGACATCCGTGTGGCTGGTCATATTCCGCTCCCGTTCTCTTCGTCGGTCGAAAGGCCGAGGTGAATGCCGCATTCCGTCTTCTCGAGCCCGCGCCAGCGTCCGGCGCGGGCGTCCTCGCCCGGGGCGACCGGGGCGGTGCAGGGCAGGCAGCCGATCGAGGGATAGCCGCGGGCGACCAGCGGGTGGGCCGGAAGGTCGCGGGCGGCGGCCCGCGCGGCGACGTCCTCGGCCGTCCAGGTCGCCAGCGGGTCGACCTTGATGCGGGGTCCGTCGGCGGTGAAGGTCGGGAGGGCGGCGCGGGTCGCCGCCTGGAAGCGCTTGCGGCCGGAGATCCAGGCGGCGAAGGGCGCGAGGGCGCGGGCGAGCGGGGCGACCTTGCGCAGCCGGCAGCAGGCGTCGGCGTCGCCGTGCCACAGGACGCCGAGCGGATCGGCGGCCATCACCGCGACCGGGTCGGGCGCGACGGAGCGTACGTCGGTGAAGCCGAGCCGTTCGACCAACCGGTCGCGGTGGCGCAGCGTCTCGCCGAAGTGCCGGCCGGTGTCGACGAAGATCACCGGCACCGTGGGGTCGACCTCGGCGACGAGGTCGAGGAGGACCGCGGCATCGGCGCCGAAGGAGGAGACCAGCGCCGCCTCGCCCGGAAACAGGCTGGTGACGACGAGGTCGATCAGATCCGCCGCCGGCAGGGCGCCGTGATCGGCGTCGAGGCGCTCGGCGTTGGCGCGGGCGCGGTCGGCGGCGGTGAGGCGGGGGCGCCGATCGAGGGTGACGAGATCAACGGCCGACATGGGCGAGGGCTTCCTTGAAGGGGGCGAGGCCGACGCGGCGCCAGGTGGCGAGGAAGGTCTCGTGCGGGGCGGCGCGATGGGCGAGGTAGGTGGAGATCACCGTTTCGACGGCGTCGGCGACCCGGTCCGGAGTGAAGCCGGGGCCGGCGCTGTCGCCGAGGCTGGCGTCCACGCCGGAGGTGCCGCCGAGGGTGATCTGGTAGAACTCCTCGCCCTTGCGATCGACGCCGAGGATGCCGATGGCGCCGACGTGGTGGTGGGCGCAGGCGTTGATGCAGCCGGAGATCTTGACGTCGAGCGGTCCGATCTCGGCCGCCCGCGCCGGATCGGCGAAACGGGTCGAGATGTCCTTGGCGATCGGGATCGACCGGGCGTTGGCGAGGGCGCAGAAGTCGAGACCTGGGCAGGTGATGGTGTCGGAGACGAGACCGGCGTTGGCGGTGGCGAGGCCGGCGGCGGCGAGTGCGGCGTGGATCTCGGGAAGGTCGTCGCGGGCGACGTGCGGCAGGATCAGGTTCTGGCGATGGGAGACGCGGATCTCGCCGTGGCCCCAGCGGTCGGCGAGATCGGCGACGAGCTCCATCGCCTCGGCGGTGGCGTCGCCGGGCACGCCGCCGATCGGCTTCAGCGAGATCGTCACCGAGGCGTGGCCGGCGATCTTGTGGGCCGTCACGTTGGTGGCGACGAAGCGGGCGAAGGCGGGATCGGCGGCCTTCGCCGCGGCCTCGCGGGTGCTCACCGCCGGACGCTCGGCGAGCGGCGGCAGGGCGAACTGACGGGCGATGCGGGCGACATCGGCCGCCGGCAGTTCGAGGGCGCCGTCGCGGATACGGTCGAATTCGGCCTCGACCTCGTCGCGGACGGTGTCGAAGCCGGCCTCGTGCATCAGGATCTTGATGCGCGCCTTGTACTTGTTGTCGCGGCGTCCGTAGAGATTGTAGACGCGCAGGATCGCCTCGACATAGGCGAGCAGGTCCTTCTCGGGCAGGAAGTCGCGCGGCTTCCAGGCGAGGAAGGGCGAGCGGCCGAGACCGCCGCCGACGTGGACGGTGAAGCCGACGGCGCCGTCGTCGCGCTTCACCACCTGCAATCCGATGTCGTGGACGCGGATCGCGGCGCGATCCTCGGCGGCGCCGGTGATCGCGATCTTGAACTTGCGCGGCAGCCAGCTGAACTCGGGATGGACCGACGACCACTGGCGCAGGATCTCGGCGTAGGGGCGCGGATCGACGGCCTCGTCGGGGGCGGCGCCGGCGAGATGATCGGCGGTGATCGAGCGGATGCAGTTGCCGGAGGTCTGGATGGCGTGCATCTCGACCTCGGCCAGTTCGGCGAGGATGTCGGGGATCTTCTCCAGCGACGGCCAGTTGAACTGGATGTTCTGGCGGGTGGTGAAGTGGCCGTAGCCCTTGTCGTGGGTGCGGGCGATGCGGGCGAGGGTGCGCAGCTGACGGCTCGACAGCGTGCCGTAGGGGATGGCGACGCGCAGCATGTAGGAATGGAGCTGCAGATAGACGCCGTTCATCAGGCGCAGCGGCCGGAACTCCTCCTCGCTCAGCTCGCCGGAGAGGCGGCGGGCGACCTGATCGCGGAACTGTTCGACCCGCGCCGCGACGAAGCGGCGGTCGAGAGAATCGTAGACGTACATGGCGGGCGCTCCTCGGCGGCGGGTCAGGCGGCGCGGGCGGGACGGAGGGCGGGGATTTCCGAACCGGAGGTCGGGCCGCCGGCGCGGATCCGTTCGCGCATGCTCGTCGGGGCGAGGCCGGCGGCGGTGGCGACCACGTCGACGGCATAGGGGTCGACGATCAGTCGGGCGGCGACGTCGTGGACGCTCTCGGCGACGGCCGCGGCCGCGGCGGCGGCCTCGAGGACCGCGGCCGCGGCGAAGGCCTCGCGCCACCGGCCGGCGGCATCGCGGAACACGACCCGGCCATCGGTCAGGCGATTGGCGGTGACGATCTGCATGGGGTCTCTCCTGGCGAACCGTGGCTTCGGACGGGTTCCCGTCTCGTCGAGAAGTTCTAGGAGAGGACGCGCGGGACCGCGCCGTTCGCGATTGCGAATCGACGGCGAGGTGGAGAAAACTTTCCGCAAGTTCGTCGAATCCGAAGAACGAGGGGCGTTCTTCACTCGGAACGATCGGCCGGCCGGGTTGCGACTACCCGGCGCGGCGATCGGACGTGGGGACTATTTCGTCATATTCGTATCTTTCCATCTACGAATACTTGTGGACGTCGCTCAGGTGGCCGGTTTGGCGTCGCGCGAGACGAGGTAGACGACGAGCGAGGCGGCGAGCGCCACGGCGAAGGCGCCGTAGAGGGCGCCGTGGGCGGCGGCGGGGCTCATGCCGGCGGCGAGCGACTTCTCCATGAAGGCGCCGGACAGCGGCTGGAGGATCGCCGCACCGCCGATGATGAACATGTTCATCAAGGTGAGGCCGCGGCCGAGCACCGGCGTCGGCAGGAAGGCGCGGGCGTGCGCCATCATGACGCCGTAGGTCAGGCCGAAGCCGCCGATCACCCCGAACATCAGGCTCGCCGGCAGCACCGACATGGTCGGGGCGAGCGCGAGGGCGACGAGCCCGACGAGGGTGGCGAGCGTGCCGGCCACCACCACCCATTTGCGGGTGCCGAACCAGCGGTCGAGCGGGCCGTAGAAGAAGGCGCCGGCGATCATGGCGAAGACCATGATGGAAACGGCGTTGCCGCGTTCGACGGGCGCGAGGCCGTGGACCTGGGAGAAGTAGGGGCCGACCCAGAGGCCGCGGATCGCCACGACGATCGGATAGGAGACGAGGGCGATCGGATAGAGCGGCCACAGTTCGCGGATGGCGAAGACGGCGGCGATGCTCGGCTTCGGCGCGTCGCTGGCGTGGGGCGCGGCGGGCGGCGGCTCCTTCACCACCAGGAAGACGAGGAGCGCCGAGAGAAGCGTCGCGGCGGCGATGCCGAGCATGGTGCCGCGCCAGCCGAAGGCGGTGGCGGCGGCGGCCAGCGGCGTGGCGGCGGCGAGATTGCCGAGCGAGCCGATGCCGACGATCGCCGAGGACCACAGGGCGAAGCGCGCAGGCGTCGTCGTCCGGGCGATCACCCACAGGGCGCCCATGTAGATCGGGGCGCAGCCGAAGCCGATCAGCGCCATGCCGGCGACCGAATGCCACGGCTCGCGGGCGAGCGCGAAGACGGCGGCGCCGGTCACCGCCGAGAGCATCGGGATCGCCACCGTGCGCCGCGCCCCGAAGCGGTCGAGCGAGGCGCCGATCGGCAGTTGCACCACGGCGAAGGCGGCGAAGAAGGCAGCGGAGACGATCCCGAGTTCGGCCGGGCCGAGGTGGACGTCGACCGCCAACTCCGGTGCGATCACCGCCAGGAACGACCGATAGAACTGGGAGAGGAGGTAACCGAAGACGAGAACGACGAGGGTGGGCACTTGCGCGGGCTTTCCTGCTCGAATCGATTGAAGATACCCGAGGCCGCCCGGCTTGCCATCTCGACCGTGCGAGGCAGGGGTGCGTCGGCATTCGTCTCGGCGACGGCGTTTCGTCCTTTCCGATGTTGTGTCATTCTCCCCGACGCCGCTTCGGACGTGGGCCGTCACGCGACGTCATCGAAACGTCGACGACGGCTGTCACGAGAAATGCGTCCCCCCTCTGGCGGGAGGGGTCGGCGATCACCACCTGTCGCGACGGCCGACCGGTCCGGTCCGCCGTCGACCCCCACGGGCGGTTCGGCCGCCCTCCATGAACCCAGGGAGATCTCCCCGTGTCCGACGTCATCATCAAGACCCCGATGCAGTATCTCGACAAGGCCATGGGAGCGTTGCGCGATCTCGGCCTCGCGCCCGCGGCGACGCAGGACGCGCCGATCGTCGGTCTGCTCGAGAAGATCTCGGATCTCGAACCGGACAAGATCGTCGTCATCACCCGCACCCTCGGCCAGACCGAGGTGTTCAACGAGGTGGTGCGCAATCAGATCGCCGGTATGGAGATCGGCGAGCGCTACAAGCAGATCACCGCCGGCTTCGATTCGATCCGCGACGACGCCAAGAAGATGGTCGACCAGGTCGCCGACGGGAAGATCGACATCTTCGAGCGGGCGACCAACGCCTGGATGAAGCTTTCGCGCGGCGACATCGCCGATCGTTTCGACAAGATCCGTGCGATCTACCTCGAGGTGTCCAAGGAGACCAAGAACCAGATCCAGCGCGAGGGCGTCATCCTCGAGAGCTATCGCGATTACCGCGGCGCGCTGAAGCAGGCCGAGGTGCTGGCGCTCGAAGTGTTGAAGACCGCCGAGGGCAAGTGGGACGTCGCCAAGCAGGCGCTCGATGCGGCCGGCAAGGCGGTCGCCGACTACCAGGGAACCGAAGCGGCCGAGAAGGCGCGCCTCGAGATGGTGCGCGACGAGCACGTCCGCCGCACCCAGGACGAGGAGAAGCGCTATCAGATCGCCAAGGATCTCTCCGACAACCTGACCATCGGCTACAACACCTCCGAGGTCATCATGGCGCGTCTGATGCAGACGACCAACGCCAAGGAGCG
>CALMYM010000384.1 GCA_937873675.1 uncultured Alphaproteobacteria bacterium
CGCGGGCGGTTCAAGTTACAAGACGAGCCCTGCGGGCTCTCCTCACCATGAAGCGCCGGATATTCCATCGCGAATCCGAGCGCTTCATGCTGAGGAGGCGTCCGCAGGACGCCGTCTCGAAGCATCGCGCAGGGCGCCGAAACCGGCTCGAGCGAACTACGCCGACCTCACCCCTTCGGCTTCACGATCCATTCGTGCGCCGGATCGTTGTGGAAGTGCCATTCGCGCACCGGCCCGGCCATGGTGTTGAGGTACCAGAGGTCGTAGCCGTGCGGCGCGCCGACCGGGTGATAGCCGCGCGGCACCAGGACGACGCAGCCGTCCTCGACCGCCATGGTCTGGTCGATCGAGCGATCGTCGGTGTAGACGCGCTGGAAGGCGAAGCCCTGCGGCGGGTTCAGCCGGTGATAATAGGTCTCCTCGAGCGCGGTTTCGGCCGGCGGCGCGTCGCGATCGTGCTTGTGCGGCGGATAGCTCGACCAGTGGCCACCGGGGGTGATCACCTCGACGACGAGCAGGCTGTCGGCCTCCGCCGTCTCCGGCAGGATGTCGCGGATGAAGCGCTGGTTGGTGCCCTCACCCCGCACCGACTGGCCGACCGCGTCCGGCGGGATCGCCCGAGCCGGCCGCCGTCCCGGCACACCCGGCGACGAACACACCGCCACCTCCGCCGCGCCCACCGCCTCGATGCGCCACGCCGTCCCGGCCGGTACGTAGACCGACCCCGGCGGTCCGTCGAAGGGCGAGGCCCGGCCGCCGACGACGCCGAAATCCTGATCCCCGGCGACGATCCGCGCGGTGCCCGAGACCATCACCAGACAGACCTCGCGCCCCGCGTCGCCGCCGGAGAGGCTCGCGCTCGGCGCGAGGCGGTGAACGGCGAAACCGACGTGGGTCCAGCCGGCGCTCTCGGGCGTGATCCGCAGGACGCAGCCGTCGGCGGCGGGGGCATGAGGGCGGACGAGAAGATCGGTCATGGTTCTCCCTCGGATCTCCGGATCGGGGCGCTGCACGCCCCGAGGCTGCCATCGGCGCGCGATCACGCCGTCGGGCGCAGGCCGGTCTTCGCCAACACGGCGGTCAGATGGGCGAAGCCCTTGCGGGCGTAGACGAGCGGGTTCGCCTTCGCCGGATCCTGTTCGGCCTCGATCACCACCCAGCCGTCGTAGCCGGGCAGTTGGCGGAAGACCGCCTCGAAGTCGACGCAGCCGTCGCCGGGCACGGTGTAGACGCCGTCGACCACCGCATCGAGGAAGGACAGGTCCTCGGCCATCGCCCGCTCCATCATCGCGCGGCGGACGTCCTTGGTGTGGACGTGGGCGATGCGCGAGCGGTATTTCGCCGCGAGCTTCGCCGGATCGGCGCCGCCCCATGTGGCGTGGCCGGTGTCGAGGAGGAGCGCGACCGCGTCGCCGGTCGCGGCCATGAAGGCGTCGATGTCGGCTTCCGACTGCACCACGGTGCCCATGTGATGGTGATAGGCGAGGCGCACGCCCTCGACGCGGGTCGCCTCGGCGACCGCGGTGACGCGGCGACCGAACTCGGCCCAATCGGTCGCGGCGAGATGGGGCCGGCGCGACAGCGGCATCGTCCGGTCGCCGTGGATGGCGTTCGAGGTCTCGGCGAAGACCAGCACGTCGCAGCCCATCGCCTTGAGGAGATCGAGATGGGGGCGCAGCGCCGCCATCTCGGCCGCCGGATCGCGCAGGAGAAGCTCGCTCGAGTACCAGCCCGAGACGCAGGCGAGGCCGAAGGGCGCCAGCGCCGCTTTCAACGCGCCCGCCTCCCGCGGGAACTTGTGGCCGAGTTCCATGCCCTCGATGCCGACGCTCGCCGCCTCGGCGAGGCAGGTCTCGAGCGGCGTGTCGCCGCCGAGTTCACGCATGTCGTCGTTCGACCAGCCGATGGGATTGGCGCCGATGCGCAGCATGTTCAGTCTCCGATCCTCTGATTGACGAGCGCCGCCTCGTAGGCCGCCCGTGCGGCGCGAACCTCGGCGCGCTCCGACACTTCCGGCACCGCCACCTCCCACCAGTTGCCACCGGCATCGGTGGTCACCAGCGGATCGGTCTCGACCACGATCACCGCGGTGCGCGGCGCGAGGCGCGCCTCGTCGAGCGCCGTTTCCAGCTCGGCGATGGTCGAAACCTTGCCCGAAATCGCCCCGAGCGACGCGGCGTGCGCGGCGAAATCGATATCCGGAACAATCTTGTGTCTGGCGTCCTTCAACAGGTTGTTGAAGTTCGCGCCGCCGCAGGCCATCTGCAGCCGGTTGATGCAGCCGAAGCCGCGGTTGTCGAGGACGACGATGGTGAGCTTGAGCCCGAGCATCACCGAGGTGGCGATCTCCGAGTTCATCATCAGATAGGAGCCGTCGCCGACCATGACGGTGACGTCGCGCTCCGGCTCGGCGAGTTTCACCCCGAGACCGCCGGCGATCTCGTAGCCCATGCAGGAATAGCCGTATTCGAGGTGGTAGCCGCCGGGCGCGCCCGGCCGCCACAGCTTGTGCAACTCGCCGGGCAGGCCGCCGGCGGCACAGACCAGGATGTCGGAGGCCTGCGCCTTGCGCTGGACCGCGCCGATCACCTGCGCGTCGCTCGGCAGGCCCTCGTTGGCGGCCGCGGTGTGGTGTTCGGCCGTCTCGGTCCAGGCGGCGACCGCCCGGCCCGCCTTCGCTCCCCACGCCTCCGGCGCCCGCCACGACCCGAGCGCCGCGGCGAGTTCGAAAAGCCCGACGCGGGCATCTGATATCAGCGGCTCGGCGCGGTGCTTTCCCGCGTCGAAGAGCTGGACGTTGAGCCCGACGATGCGGCGCGTCGGATCGGCGAAGAGCGACCACGATCCCGTGGTGAAGTCCTGCAGGCGCGTGCCGACGGCGAGGACCAGGTCGGCTTCGCGCGCCATCCCGTTGGCCGCGGACGTACCGGTGACGCCGATCGCGCCGAGGCCGAGCGGATGATCGACCGGCATCGAACTCTTCCCCGCCTGGGTCTCGCCGACGGGCACGCCGAAACGTTCGGCGAAGGCGAGGAGGTCGGCCTCGGCCTGCGAATAGAGGACGCCGCCGCCGGCGACGATCATCGGCCGCCGCGAGGTGCGCAGCGCCGCCACCGCGGTGGCGAGTTCGTGCGCGTCGGGGCGGATGCGCCGCGGCGTCCAGAGCCGCTCGGCGAAGAAGCTCTCGGGGAAATCCCAGGCCTCGGTCTGCACGTCCTGGCACATGGCGAGCGTCACCGGCCCGCAGTCGGCCGGATCGGTCAGCACCTGCATGGCGCGGGTCAGCGCCGGGACGAGCTGTTCGGGCCGCTGGATGCGGTCGAACCAGCGCGACACCGGGCGCAGGCAGTCGTTGGCGGAGACGGTGCCGTCGCCGAAATCCTCGACCTGCTGCAACACCGGATCGGGCCGGCGCGAGGCGAAGACGTCGCCGGGGAGGAGCAGGACGGGTAAGCGATCGACATGGGCGACCGCCGCCGCGGTGACCAGATTGGTGGCGCCGGGGCCGATCGAGGTGGTGGCCACCATCATCCGCCGCCGCCGCGTCTGCTTGGCGTAGGCGACCGCGGCGAGCGCCATCGCCTGTTCGTTGTGGGCGCGCCAGGTCGGCAGTGCGTCTCGGGCGTGCCACAGCGCCTCGCCGAGACCGGCGACGTTGCCGTGGCCGAAGATCGCCCAGCAGCCGGCGAAGATCGGCACCACCTCGCCGTCGATCTCCGTCTTCTGCGCGGTGAGGAAGCGGACGAGCGCCTGAGCGGTGGTGAGGCGGAGGGTCTTCATGAGTTCCATCCTTGCGACGAGGAACGGACCGGCGGTCGCGAGTGTCGACTTCACGCCGCGGCCGCGCACCCGCTCCAGGCACGGGTCAACCGTTCGAACCGCGCCGCCATGTCGGCGACCGCCGCCGCGTCGTCGATGCGGCCGGCGAGCCAGGCGCGGGCGCTTTCGGCGAAGATCGTGCGGCCGACGGCGAAGCCCCTGACCAGCGGCTCGGCTCGCGCCGCGGCGAAGGCGGTGGCGAGGTCGGCCTCCGGCGCGTCGAGGCGGAGGAGGACGATGCCGCGGCAATAGGGATCGTGGCGGCGGATCCCCCCGCGGACCGCCCGCCACACCGCCGGATCGGCCTGCGGCTCGAGCTTCCACCAGTCGGGATGGATGCCGAGATCGTAGATGCGCTCCAGCACCGCCGGCACGGTGCCGGGCTCGAGGGGTCCGTGGACCCCGGCGACGATCTCCAGCAGGAACTCGCGGCCGAGGGTGCGCACCGCGTCGTGGACGCGGAGCAGTTCTCGCTCCTGCCGCGCCTTCAGCTCGTCCGGATCGTCCGGCCGGTAGAAGCACAGGCACTTCACGGTGTGATGCACCGGCCAGTCGGCGAGATGGGCGCCGAGGCTCGCCATGTGATCGAAGTCGAGCGGGCGCGAGCCGGGGGCCTCGACCGGCCGGCCGATCCACAGGCCGTGGTCGGTGGCGCGAAACAGCGCCTCGGTGCCGTGGGTTCCGTCGAGCAGGATGCCGTAGCCGGGCCGGCCGGCAGCGACGCGGGCGGCGGCCTCCACCGCCAGCACCTTGAAGTCGGCGATGCGGGCGCGATCGACGCCTGTCTCGTCGGCCATCGCCTCGAGCTGGGCGCGGTGGTCGATGGCGAAGGCCATCAGCGTCTCGGCCTGTGGCCGGCGCGTCGTCGCCCAATGGATGTGGTTCAGCGCCGGGTCGAAACGCAGGGCGTGGTGGCGGCTGCCGTAGGCGAGGAAATGCTGAAGCTCCGTCCAGGTCGGGTTCTCCGGCGAGCAGAGGAGCCGCGACACGGCGAAGGCGCCGCAGGCGTTGGCCCAGGTGGCGCAGGTCTCGAGCGGCTCGCCGCGCAGCCAGCCGCGCAGGAAGCCGGCCATGAAGGCGTCGCCGGCGCCGAGGACGTTGTAGACCTCGACCGGGAAGCCGGGACCGCGAATGCCCTCGTCGAGGTTCGCCGGGATCTCGCCCGGGAACACCACACAGCCCATCGGTCCGCGCTTGCAGACGATGGTGGCGGCGGGAGCGAGGCGGCGGACCTTGCGCAGCGCCTCGAGAACGTCGGTGCGGCCGGAGGCGATGAACAGCTCCTCCTCGGTGCCGACGACGAGGTCGCACAGCGCCAGCACCGGCGCCAGATGGGCCGTCACCGCGTCGGAGCGGATATAGCGTTCCTCGCCGGCGGCGTGACCGGCCAATCCCCAGAGATTGGGGCGATAATCGATGTCGAAGATCACCTTGCGGCCGTGAGCGCGGGCGATCTCGATCGCCCGCATCTGCGCCGCGGCGGTGTTGGCGGTCGAGAAATGCGTGCCGGTGACCAGCACCGCGCTCGCGGAGGCGACGAAGGCCTCGTCGACGTCGGCCGGCTCCAGCGCCATGTCGGCGCAGTTCTCGCGATAGAAGATCAGCGGGAAGGTCTTGCGGTCGCGCACCGACAGGAGCACCAGCGCCGTCAGCCGCGTCGGGTCGGTCTTGACCCCGGTGACGTCGACGCCCTCGCGGACGAACTGCTCGCGGATGAAGCGGCCCATCTGCTCGTCGCCGACGCCGGTGATGACCGCCGACTTCAGCCCCAGTCGCGCCGCGCCGATGGCGATGTTGGAGGGACAGCCGCCGACCGCCTTGGTGAAGCTCGAGATGTCCTCGAGCGCCACGCCGATCTCACGGCCGTAGAGATCGACCGACGAGCGGCCCATGGTGACGACGTCGAGGCGCGGTTCGGTCCCGATCGCATCGCTCATCTGGCGTCCTCCCGAAGCTCGATCACCGTCGGCACGCCGTGCCGGCGCGCCGATACCTCCGCGTCTCACGCCGCGCCCGTGTCGCGACGACTCGGCCGGCGCGCGCGGTGTCGATCGTTGTCGCCATGAAACTTCCGTTCTATGATGATGTCAATTCGGAACAGATGTTCGTTATCGGTCGAGTCGCGGCAAGCGCCGTCGACTGCTGCGAGGGAGACGAGAGATGAGAATCGCGGTTCTCGGCGCCGGACGCATCGGCAAGATCCATGGCCGCAACGTCGCCACCCGGCCGGGCGTGAAGCTCGTCGCCGTGGCCGATCCGCACCGTCCCTCGGCCGAAGACCTGGCGGCGGCGACCGGCGCGGAGGTGCGCGACATCGATGCGGCGATCGGCTCGGCGGACGTCGACGCGGTGATCATCGGCACGCCGACGACCACCCACGCCGACCTCATCGAAAAGGCCGCCCGCGCCGGCAAGGCGATCTTCTGCGAGA
>CALMYM010000385.1 GCA_937873675.1 uncultured Alphaproteobacteria bacterium
GGGGCGCCCGGGCTCCCCCCCGTCCCCGACCCGGCGGTCGCCCGCCGCAGCAGCGCCCGCAGCTTCGGCCCGGGAGCGGGCGGCGCATCGAGGGCCTGCACGAAGGCGTCGAACCGGTCGGGTGCGAGGCTGAACAGCCTTTGATCGAGCAACACGTCGATCGCCTGCCGCCGCGCGCTCTCGATCATGAACTCGGTGCGCGTCTTGCCGAGAACCGCCGCCGCATCGTCGATGAGCTGCCGCGTCTGAGCCTCGATCCTGAGATTGATCGAGCCCTTCACCTCGGACGCAGGGGCGCCGTCCGGCTCGGCGGCGAGCAGGCTTGCGGAAGGCGCGGCGGGTGACGTGCGGCCGATGGTCATGGCTGGAGGATGGGGTGACGTATCTACAGTGTCAATACGAAACACGATCGACACGCCCATATCGGTGCCCTCGGAACGTTTCCGCCCGTCCCAGAGACGTCGGATCGCCCTCGGCAGCGTTGCGGTGTGGATCCGATCGAGGCGGGGAATCGGATAGAGTGCCGAGAGCCGGCGGGCGCCGGGTACGATCGAATGGGAATGAGAGCCCCCATGACCCTCCACCTCTTCGGCATCAAGGCCTGCGACACCATGAAGAAGGCCCGCGGCTTCCTCGACGGGCGCGGCGTTCCTCACGTCTTCCACGACTACAAGCTCGAGGGCGTGACGGCCGAGCGCCTAGCCGAATGGGCTGGAAAGGTCGGCTGGGAGAAGCTTCTCAATCGCGCCGGCACCACCTTCCGCAAGCTGCCCGAAGCCGATCGCGCCGATCTGACGGAGGCGAAGGCCATCGCGCTGATGGTCGCCCAGCCGTCGATGATCAAGCGCCCGGTGCTCGTCCGCGGCGACGACCTCCTCGTCGGCTTCCGCCCCGAGGAGTGGGAGCGGTTCCTCGGCTGACGTGCCGCGGCACGCGCCGCGGACGAAGACTCGGGTTCGAATTCACGTGGATCGGGCCGCGGTTCCGCCGTGGTGCGTTTCCCCATCCGGGAGCGAACGTCGCGAGCGTGCGAAGTCGCATCCTCGCCCGGGCTTGCGGTACGCATCCGCACTCGTGCCCAGCGCCCCGCAACCTGACGCGAACGGGCCTTCGGCGCCCCCTCCGTCCCTCACTGTCACATGCCTGTCATCCACGCGTCATAGACCCGTCCCCGAAAGCCCCGGGCGGAGCCGGTTCCCGACCGCTGCGCCCCAACCCGGAGACGGACCTCGATGACCAAGATCCACCTCGTCGCTGCTGCGGTCGCGCTCGTCGGCGCCTTCGCCGTTCCGGCCCATGCCGGTGACTTCACCGGCGCCGGCGCCACCTTCCCGGCTCCCGTCTATGCGGCCTGGAGCGCCGAGTACAAGGCCAAGCCCGGTTCCGCGCTGAACTCCCAGGCGATCGGCTCGGGCGGCGGCCAGACCCAGATTCTCAACCGCACCGTCGACTTCGGCGCCTCCGACGCCCCGATGAAGCCGGAGAAGCTCGAGAGCGGCAAGCTCCTGCAGTTCCCGACCGTGGTCGGCTCGGTCGTCGTCATCGTCAATCTCGACGGCGTCGCGACCGACCAGCTCAAGCTCACCGGCCCGGTGCTCGCCGACATCTACCTCGGCAAGATCGCCAAGTGGAACGACAAGGCGATCGCCGATCTGAACCCCGGTGTGACGCTCCCCGACCTCGCCATCCTGCCGGTCTACCGTTCGGACGGCTCGGGCACCACCTTCGTCTTCACCTCCTACCTCGGTGCCGTTTCCGCCGATTGGAAGGGCCAGGTCGGCTCCGCCACCTCGGTGAAGTGGGCCGCCGGCAACGGCGCCAAGGGCAACGACGGCGTCGCCGGCATGGTCAAGAACGCCAAGGGCGCGCTCGGCTACGTCGAGTACGTCTACGCTTCGGCCAACAAGCTCACCACCACCTCGCTGAAGAACAAGGCCGGCAAGTTCGTGACCCCGACCGTGCCGGCCTTCCAGGCCGCCGCCGGCGCCGCCGACTGGGACGGCGCCAAGAACTTCGACGCCTCGATGATCGACACCGCCGGCGAGACCGCCTGGCCGATCGTCTCGGCGACCTTCATCCTTCTGCCGAAGGACCCGAAGGACGCGGCGCAGTCGGCCGAGGTGATGAAGTTCTTCGACTGGGCCTACACCAGCGGCGACAAGCTGGCCGAAGACCTGCACTACATCGCTCTTCCGAAGGCCGTGAAGGACCGCGTCCGCGCCGCCTGGAAGGTCGAGATCAAGGACGCTTCCGGCGCCGCCATCTGGAAGTGATCCGACTTCGCAAACCGATGCTCCCGCCGACGTGCCGCACGCCGGCGGGGGTGTCTCGTCGTTCTCGCGCCCGTTCCGATCGCATCGGGCAGAAGCGAGCGACGAGACCTGATCCGCAAACGAATCCGGGTGGGTTTCGATCCGATGCGATCGGATCGTGAGCCGCTCGGTGAACCGGCCATGCGCTCGTGACCGTCGACAGCTCCACTGCCCCGACCGTCTCCTCCGTCGCCGCCGCCTCGCTGACCAAGCGCGGGCACGTCGACGTCGGTGACGGCGTCTTCCGTTTCGCGCTGAACGCCGCGGCCGTGGCGGTGCTCGTCATCCTCGGCGCGATCGTCGTGCTGCTGTTCAAGGGCGGCTTTCCGGCACTGAAGGAGTTCGGGCTCGGCTTCTTCCTGTCGACCGACTGGAACCCGGTCACCGAGCACTACGGCGCCGGGGTGATGCTCTACGGCACCCTGATCACCTCGCTGATCGCCATGGTGCTGGCCTTCCCGGCCTCGCTCGGCATCGCTCTCTTCCTCACCGAAGTGGCGCCGGAGCGGTTGCGCCGGCCGATCGGCACCGCGATCCAACTGCTCGCCGCGATCCCCTCGATCATCTACGGCATGTGGGGCTTCTTCGTCGTCTCGCCGCTGATGGCCTCGACGGTCCAGCCCTTCCTCACCTCGATCTTCGGACCGATCCCGCTGATCGGCGTGCTCTTCTCGGGCGCGCCGGTCGGCACCGGCATCCTCACCGCCGGGCTGATCCTGGCGCTGATGATCATGCCCTTCATCACCGCGATGTTCGTCGAGATCTTCACCTCGGTGCCGCCGGTGTTGAAGGAGGCCGCCTACGGCGTCGGCGCCACCATGAACGAGGTGTTCCGCGCCGTGACCATCCCCTACGGCCGCACCGCGCTGGTCGGTGCGGTGATGCTCGGCCTCGGCCGCGCGCTGGGCGAGACGATGGCGGTGACCTTCGTCATCGGCAACGCCAACCGTATCGCCGCGACCCTCTATTCGCCCGGTGCCTCGATCGCCTCGACCATCGCCAACGAGTTCCCCGAGGCCGGTCCCGGCTCGATGAAGCTCCACGCGCTGCTCGAGCTCGGCTTCTCGCTCTTCGTCATCTCCTTCCTGGTGCTGGCCCTGGCGCGAGCGCTGGTCCGCAACCGCATGGAGGGCTGAGCCATGAAGATGCTCGATCGCCGCCTCCTCACCGATCGGATCGTCCGCGGCATCGCCTCGACCCTCGCGGTGCTGGCGCTGGTGCTCCTCGCCTGGATCCTGTGGACGCTGGTCTATCGCGGTGCCACGGCGCTGTCCCTGTCGGTCTTCACCGAGCCGACGATGCCGCCCGGCCGCAACGGCGGTCTCGCCAACGCGGTGGTCGGCTCGCTCGTCCAGGTCGCCATCGGCCTCGCCATCGCCACGCCGGTCGGCCTCCTCGCCGGTACCTGGCTCGCCGAGATGGGCCGCGGCCGTTTCGCCGACGCGGTGCGCTTCGTCAACGACGTGCTGCTCTCGGCGCCCTCGATCCTCATCGGCCTGTTCGTCTACGAACTCCTGGTGAAGCCCTTCGCCGGCTTCTCGGCGATCGCCGGTGCCGCGGCTCTGGCGGTGCTGATCCTGCCGGTGGTGGTGCGCGCCACCGAGGACATGCTGCGTCTCGTGCCGGGCTCTCTGCGTGAAGCCGCCTTCGCGCTCGGCGCCTCGCATCATTCGGTGGTGGTGCACGTGTTGTGGCGTGCCGCGCGCGCCGGCATCGTCACCGGCATCCTGCTCGCCGTGGCTCGTGCCGCCGGAGAGACCGCGCCGCTGCTCTTCACCTCGCTCGGCAACCTCGGCTGGTCGTTCGATCTCGACAAGCCGATGGCCAGCCTGCCGGTCACCATCTATCAATACGCCGGAAGCCCCTTCGACGAATGGGTGGCGCTCGCCTGGGCCGGCGCTCTGGTGATCACCGTGGGTGTTCTCGCCCTCAACATCCTGTCTCGCGTCGTACTGGCGCCGCGCGGAAAGGCTTCGAAATGAACATCGAACTCTCCGAAATGTCCGAGCAGCTGCGCCAGCGGCGCGCCGCCGCCGTCGACGACGGGCGCGACGCGGCGACCAAGATCTCGATCGAGGCGCTCGACTTCTTCTATGGGGACTCGAAGGCCCTCCACACCATCGACATGAAGATCCCGGAGAAGCGGGTCACGGCGATGATCGGCCCGTCGGGTTGCGGCAAGTCGACCCTGCTGCGCGTCCTCAACCGCATGTACGACCTCTATCCGGGTCAGAAGGCGGAAGGCAGGGTGCTGCTCGACGGCGAGGACATCCTGTCCCCCGACGTACCCGCCGCGGCGCTGCGCCGGCGTGTCGGCATGGTGTTCCAGAAGCCGACGCCCTTCCCGATGTCGATTCGCGACAACATCGCCTTCGGCATCAAGCTCGGCGAGAAGGTCTCCAAGTCCGAACTCGACGACCGCATCGAATGGTCGTTGACCAAGGCGGCGCTGTGGAACGAGGTGAAGGACCGTCTGCATTCCTCCGCCGTCGGTCTGTCCGGCGGTCAGCAGCAGCGCCTGTGCATCGCCCGCACCGTGGCGGTGAAGCCGGAAGTGGTGCTCCTCGACGAGCCGACCTCGGCCCTCGACCCGATCTCGACCGCTCGTATCGAAGAGCTGATCGACGAGCTCAAGTCCGAGTTCACCATCGTCATCGTCACCCACAACATGCAGCAGGCGGCGCGCTGCTCCGACATGACCGGCTTCTTCCTGCTCGGCAAGCTGATCGAGTTCGGCCCGACCTCGGACATCTTCACCGCGCCGAAGGACGAACGCACCCAGGACTACATCACCGGCCGCTTCGGCTGATCGATCGGTCCGACGAATGCGAGAAGGCCGCGATCCGGACGTCCGGGTCGCGGCCTTCGTGCGTTCGGGGGAGTGTTTCGTGCGCCATGGTTCGAGACGCGCGGCTCCGCCGCGCTCCTCACCATGAGGCGTTCGTATTCGGGACGATCTTCTCGAGAGCCTCATCCTGAGGAGCGCCGTAGGCGCGTCTCGAAGGATCGCGCACCGACCCGGCGCTTTCCGAGGTCGGGGAATGCGCTTCCTCGCTCGCGGCCGTCGTCCCCGGCGAGCCGTAGGCGAGGGAAGGGGACCCATCGGCCTTTCAACCCGTTGGAAAGTCGATGGATCCCCTTCCCCTCCGCTTCGCGTCCCGCCGGGGATGACGGCGGATGCGAGTAGAGCGCCGCAATGGCGTATGCCCTGCCGGCGCAGCACATGTCGCCCGGCCGATTTGCCGACGGCCTCACCCCGCCCAGGCGGCCTCGAGCGTGGCGATGTCGAGTTTGGTCATCGGCAACAGCGCCCGCATCACCCGCGCCGCGCGCTCCGGGTCGCCGCCGCCCATCAGGCGGCCCATGTCGCGCGGCACCACCTGCCACGACACGCCGAAGCGGTCCTTCAGCCAGCCGCAGCGCTGCGCCTCCGGGTCGCCCCCCTCGCTCAGGCGCTCCCAGTAGCGATCGATCTCGTCCTGGCCGTCGCAATGGACCTGGAACGAGATCGCCGGCGAATGGGTGAACTGCGGCCCGCCGTCGAGTGCCACGAACTCCAGCCCACCGATGCGGAAGGTCACCACCATCGGCGTGCCCTCCCGGCCCTCGTGCGCCGGGAAGTCGCTCTCGGGATAATCGGCGCCGCCGGTCAACTCGCCGTCGAAGACCGAGACGTAGAACCGGGCGGCCTCCCCGGCCTGACGGTCGAACCACAGACAGGTGGACAGATGGACGAGCTTCGCCATGACGGATCTCCGGTGACGTCTTCGGCCGGTGGGCGACGAGGTCCCTGCGAAGGGGCACGCCTCAGCGGCGGGCTTCCAACGCGGCCATCACCTCGGCGTCGTCGTGGCGCTCGTCGGTGACACCCTTCTCGGCGAAGCTGGGATCCATCCAGGCGATCTCCCAGACGTGGCCGTCGAGATCGTCGAAGGCGCGCATGTACATGAAGCCCATGTCCATCACCGAACGTTCTTCGCGCCCGCCCGCCGCCACGGCCGCGTCGACCAGCCGGTCGACCGCCTCCCGGCTCTCCATCGACAGACAGTTGCGCACCTCGGTCACCGCGCGGGCGTCCGCCGTCGGCTTGGTGCAGAAGGTGGCGAAGAACGGCCCGGTCAGGAGCATGACGACGATGTGCTCCGAGATCACGATCGACGTCGCCTTGTCGTCGCTGAACCGCGGATCGACGGTGTAGCCGAGGGCCAGATAGAACGCCTTCGACGCTTCGAGATCGGCGACCGGCAGGTTCACGAAGATCATCTGCGCCATGCTATCCTCCCCGATCATCGTCGGTATCATTACGATATTGGAAGATCCTATTTTAGGAGTAATATCCTGTCAATCGAGGAGACCGGTGTGGCGGAACGTCCGAACCGGCGGCGCTACGACGACGGTTGCGCCGCCGCCCATGCGTTGGATCTGATCGGCGAGCGCTGGGCGCTGCTCGTCGCGCGCGAACTCATGCTCGGCCCGCGGCGGTTCACCGACCTCAAGGCGGCACTGCCCGCCATCTCGCCCAACGTCCTCACCCAACGGTTGGAGGAGATGGAGGCCGCGGCCATCCTGACACGTCGCCGCCTGCCGCCGCCGGCCGCCGCCGCGGTCTACGAACTGACCGAATGGGGCTACGAGCTCGAGCCGCTGATCCAGGGCATCGGCCGCTGGGCGGCGCGCTCGCCGACGCTCGCCCCGGGCAAGCCGATGAGCATCGCCTCGGTGGTCCTGTCGTTCCGCACCATGTTCGATCCCGACCGCGCCGGCGACCTCGACGCGGTGATCGACTTCGTCTTCGGCGCCGAGAGCTTCACCGCCCGCATCGCCGGCGGGACCTTCTCGATCGTGCCCGGCCGCGCGACGAAGCCCGACGCCGTGGTCACCTGCGACCAGAACATTCTGGCGGCGGTGGTCTACGCAGGCCTGCCGCTCGATACGGCGATCGCCGCCGGCGACGTCGCTCTCACCGGCGATCGCGATGTCGTGCGCCGCTTCGCCGGGCTGTTCCCGCTGCCCGAGCGGGCGCCGGGGGTGGCGTGAGCCTCGCCGTCGCCGATTCGCGGGCGTTCACTCCCCCGCCGCGGGGAGCCCGCCGAGTTCATGGGCGCGTGCCGCGGCGAGGTCGGTGCGGGCGTGACGCACGATCTCCAGGCCGCCGTGGATCGACAGTCCCGCCATGATCGCCGCCACGGCGAAGTCGGGCCAGCCGGTGCCCGAGCCGAAGACGCCGAGCGCGGCGGCGAGCACCGCCAGATTGCCGATGGCGTCGTTGCGCGAGCAGATCCACACCGAGCGCATGTTGGCGTCGCCGTCGCGGAACCGGTAGAGCATGAGCGCCACCCCGCCGTTGGCGAGGAGGGCGGCGAAGCCGACGACGCCCATCACCTCGGCGCGCGGCAGCGTGCCGGAGACGGCGTACCAGACGGTCGAGCCGATCACCCACAGGCCGAGCGCCACCAGGCCGATGCCCTTGACCAGCGCCGCCCGCGCCCGCCATGCGAGCCCCAGTCCGACGACGCCGATGGCGATGCCGTAGTTGATCGCATCACCGAGAAAGTCGAGCGCATCCGCCTGGAGCGCCGAGGATCCCGCCGCCAGACCGGCGGCGATCTCGGCGGCGAACATGCCGGCGTTGACGACGAGGGCGATCCACAGCGCCAGCCGCCATTTCGGATCCTCGTTCGCCACCGCGCGGGAAGAGGCGCAACCACCTTCGCAGGAACAGGCCATCTCGTCGCTCCGATCGTGACGGCGAATGGTGGCCCCCCGTCCCCGCCTTGGCGAGCCTCGATCGTGGGCGAGCGAGCGATGTGGGGCAGGGGGCGCGCGACCCCGTCGAGTGCGGTGTCGGGCGCCTTCGTTTCGGGGGGGTCGAAAGCATCCGCGTCGGTTATGATGGCGCGACGATCCACTTGCCGGAGCCCGCCATGAAGTTCCTCGTCCTCGGCCTCGTCGTCTTCATCGGCGTCCACACCGTACCGATGGTGCCGACCCTGCGCGCCGCCTTCGTCGCCCGCCTCGGCGACAACGGCTGGCGCGGCGTCCATACGCTGCTCTCCGCCGTCGGCCTCGGGCTGATCATCTGGGGGTTCGGTCAGGCCCGCGCCGAAGGGGCGCCGGTCTGGTTCGAGAGCCAGAAGGGCATGCGCCACGCCACGCTCCTCGTCCTCGCACCGGTTTTCCCGCTGCTCTTCGCCACCTATCTGCCGGGCTGGATCAAGGCGCGCGTCG
>CALMYM010000386.1 GCA_937873675.1 uncultured Alphaproteobacteria bacterium
CGGCGATGATCATCCGCTCGTGGCTCACCGAAGCGGCGTGAGGTGGAGATGGCGGTTCCGGCGCGCAGCACCAATTCCGGCGGGGCCCCGAGCCTCCAGATCAGCACCGGCGAGAAGTATCGCGAGCTGGTCGGCGCCGAACGCGCCGCGGTGCTGCTTCTCGCCCTCGGCGAGGAGCACGGCCGCGAGATCTGGCAGCGGCTCGACGAACTCGAGGTCCGTCAGATCTCGCTCGCCATGTCCAAGCTCGGCCCGGTGACGCCGGAGATGCTGGAGCATCTCTTCGTCGACTTCGTCACCAAGCTGTCGTCGAAGGGCTCGCTCACCGGCAACTTCGACTCGACCGAGCGCATCCTGATGTCGTTCCTGCCGCCCGAGCGGGTCAACGCCATCATGGAGGAGATCCGCGGTCCCGCCGGCCGCAACATGTGGGAGAAGCTGTCGAACGTTCAGGAGAACGTCCTCGCCAACTATCTCAAGAACGAATACCCGCAGACCGTGGCGCTGGTGCTCTCCAAGATCCGCTCGGATCACGCCGCCCGCGTCCTCGCCATCCTGCCGGAGGAGTTCGCCCTCGAGGTCGTGAACCGCATGCTGCGCATGGAGGCGGTGCAGAAGGAGGTGCTCGACAAGGTCGAGCAGACGCTGCGCATCGAGTTCATGTCGAACCTGTCGCACACCTCGCGCCGCGACGCGCACGAGTTGATGGCCGACATCTTCAATTCCTTCGACCGCCAGACCGAAGCCCGCTTCATCACCGCCCTCGAGGAGGAGAACCGCGAGAGCGCCGAGAAGATCAAGTCGCTGATGTTCACCTTCGAGGATCTCGGCAAGCTCGACGCCGGCGGCATGCAGACCCTGCTCAGGAACGTCGAGAAGGACAAACTCGCCGTCGCCCTCAAGGGCGCCTCGGAGAGCTTGCGCGACTTCTTCTTCGCCAACATGTCGACACGCGCCGGTTCGATGCTCAAGGAGGACATGGAAGCCCTCGGCCCGGTCCGTCTGCGCGACGTCGACGAGGCGCAGGGCATCCTGGTCAACGTCACCAAGGATCTCGCCGCCAAGGGCGAGATCATGGTCTCCAAGTCGAAGGGAGAGGACGAACTCGTCTACTGACGGGTTCGCGAACGCCATGGCAGCACCCGCCCGCTTCCTCTTCGATCTCGATTTCACCCGGCCGGAGGCCCCGCCCGCGCCGGTCGAACCGCCGCGCCCGCAGATCGACCTCGACCAGCACCTCGCCGAGATGGTGGCGCTCGAGGACCGTGTCCGCGCCGAAGCCTACGAGGAAGGTCGCCAGGACGGCTTCGTCGCCGGCCGCACCGACGTCGAGGCCCGCGCCGCCGAGCGCCTCGCCGACGAGGCCGCGGCACTGGCGAACGCCGCCCGCACCCTGCTCGGCGCCCTCGACGCCGATCGTCTCGCCATCGAACGCCGGGCCGTCGATCTGGCGCTGACCGTCGCCCGCCGCCTCGCCGGCACTCTGGTCGATCGCGAACCGCTGGCCGAGATCCGCACCCTCCTCGCCGACTGCCTCGGGCCCCTGCGCAAGGCGCCGCATCTCGTCGTCCGCCTCGCGGCGCAAGACGCCGACGGGCTGAAGCCCCACGTCGATCGCATCGCCCGCGAGACCGGCTTCGAGGGCCGCATCGTCATCCTCGGCGAGGACGACGTCGTCCGTGGCGACTGCCGCATCGAATGGGCCGACGGCGGCATCCTGCGCGACACCCCCCGTCTCGGCGCCGAGATCGACGGCGCAATCGACCGCTGGTGCGCCGGCCGCGCCGCCGCGACCCGCCCCTCTCCCCACACCGATCCCGTCGCCGCCGACGACACCGACGCATCCGGGAAGGAAGCGCCATGAGCACGCCCGCCGAAGATCCCGCCCGCTCGGGTCTCGCCCTCGACGACATGGGGGCCGCGTCGAACGGACGCCGCCTCGACGACGACGTCGCCGTCGCTCACGCCGCCGCCGAACTCGAGGCGGTGTTCGACGTGCCGGTGAAGGTCTCCGCCGTGCTCGGTCAGGCGCGCATGCAGGTCTCCGACCTGTTGAAGCTCGGCCAGGGCACGGTGCTCGAACTCGACCGCAAGGTCGGCGAAGCGATCGACATCTACGTCAACAACCGTCTGGTGGCGCGCGGCGAGGTCGTTCTGGTCGAGGATCGACTGGGCGTGACCATGACCGAGATCATCAAGTCGGACAAATGAGGGACATCGCATGAGGCTCCTCATCGTCGGAACGCTCGGTGGCCAGTTGGCCGTCGCCTCGCGCATCGCCATCGAACGTGGCGCAGGCGTCACCCATGCCGAGTCGATCGACGTGGCGTTGAAGACCCTGCGCTCGGGCCGCGGCGCCGATCTGATCATGATCGACGTCACCCTCGACGTCGCCGATCTCATCGGCCGCCTGGAGAGCGAACTGATCCACGTGCCGGTGGTGGCCTGCGGCGTCGCCTCCGACGCCCGCGCCGCCGTCGGTGCCATCCGCGCCGGCGCCAAGGAATACATCCCCCTGCCGCCCGACCCGGACCTCATCGCCGCGGTGCTCGCCGCCGTGACCGAGGACGGCCGCGACCTCATCGTCCGCGACGAGGCCATGGCCCGCGTCGTCCGCCTCGCCGATCAGGTCGCCCCGTCGGAAGCCTCGATCATGATCACCGGCGAGAGCGGCACCGGCAAGGAAGTGCTCGCCCGCCACGTCCATCGCAAATCCAACCGCTCGTCGAAGCCCTTCATCGCTGTCAACTGCGCCGCCATCCCCGAGCGGCTGATGGAGAGCATGCTGTTCGGCCACGAGAAGGGCGCCTTCACGGGCGCGGTCGCCCGCCGCGTCGGCAAGTTCGAGGAGGCCGACGGCGGCACGCTGCTGCTCGACGAGATCTCCGAGATGGACCTGCGCCTGCAGGCCAAGCTGCTGCGCGCCATCCAGGAGCGCGTCATCGACCGCGTCGGCGGCGCGCGCCCCGTCCCCGTCGACATCCGCATCCTCGCCACGTCGAACCGCAACATGGCCGAGGAGGTGCGCAAGGGCACCTTCCGCGAGGACCTGCTCTACCGCCTCAACGTCGTCAATCTGAAGATCCCGCCGCTGCGCGATCGCCCCGCCGACGTCCAGGCGCTGGCCGACCACTTCGTCGAACGCTACGCCAAGGCGAACGGCCTGAAGCCCCGTCCGATCGACCCGGACGCCCGCCGCGAACTCGTCCGCGCCCGCTGGCCCGGCAACGTCCGCGAACTCGAGAACTGCATGCACCGCGCCGTGCTGCTGGCGGTCGGCGACACCATCGGCCTCGACGCCCTGCGCACCCCCGACGGCTCGCGCCTCGACGAGGCCCATGGCACCACCGGCGCCGCCCCGCCGAAGCCCGGCGACGCCGCGGTGCGCCACGTCGCCGAGACGGCCGAAGCGGTCACCCGCGCCCTCGTCGGCCGCACCGTCGCCGACGTCGAACGCCAACTCATCCTCGACACCCTCGGCTCGACGCTGGGCAACCGGACGCATGCCGCCAACATCCTCGGCATCTCGATCCGCACCCTGAGGAACAAGCTCAAGGAATACGGCGACGACGGCTTCGACATCCCGCCCCCCGGCGGCGGCGTCGAAGCGGCGTGAGGCGAGCCCGATCCACCTCCCGAGCGCTCCCGCCCACGTGAGAGCTTCGCCGCGCCCTCTCCCGCGAGCGCGAGAGGCGTCGTTGCGCCCGACCGACCGCGTCGGCAGGCCCCTCGACATCGTCGAAATCGGCTCGAGCGACCGCCGCGGGGGAACCGACCGAGGTCGAACCGCCCTGCTTCGAGACGACACGATCTCTTTACTCGGCGTTAACCATACGATGGGCAAGAATTGCCGCGTCGCGTTAACCCATGTCGTCGGGCACGTCCCCGACGACTGCCGGACCCCGAAGAGGATGCCCGCGTGACCGGAAGTCTGCAGATCATCGCCACCCTCGTCGCGGCCCAGATCGTGATCGCCATGGCGCCGGGGCCGAACACCCTTCTCGTCGTCCATGCCAGCGCCCACGACCGCCGTCTCGGCCGTGCGGTGGCCGCCGGCATCTGGCCGATGAGCATCCTCTGGGCGATCGGCGGATTGCTCGGGCTCGGGACGGTGCTGACGGCGCTGCCCGGGATCGCCGAGGCGATGCGCATCGCCTGCGGCCTCTATCTCGTCTGGCTCGGGGTCAAGGCGGTGCGCCGCTCCTTCGTCGAACCGCTGGGCGTCCCCGCCACCGGGGCCGACACCGCCATGAGCGTCGGCGAGGCCTTCCGCGCCGGAGCGCTCTCCACCCTCACCAATCCCAAGGCGATCGCCTATTACATGTCGATCTTCACCGCGACCGGCGCCTTCGCGCTCTCGCCGGTCGAACAGGCGCTCGTCGTGGTCGTGATGCCGACCGTCTCCTCGCTCTGGTACGCGCTGCTCGCCACCGTCGTCGCCAGCCGCCCGGTCGCCGGCGTGCGCGATCGCGGCCGCTCCTGGTTCGACCGCCTCGCCGGCCTCACCATGATCGGTTTCGGCGCCAAACTCCTCGCCTCGCGCAGCTGAGACCCGCCGGTCACCGCGCCCGCTTCCCGGTTCCTACGGAGAGAAGTCCCGCGCGCCTCGGCGTATGATGGCGGCCACCCGCTCATACCGAACAGACGAAGTTTCGACCTTTTCGAAACTTCGTCTTGTGAAGGCAAGCCCGAACGGGCGTCGGCCGGTCAGGCCGTAATGCTGATGAAATTCGGACGAGTCCGAATTTCATCAGCCGAGTATCACTCGCAGAGGAGGCCGCGATGGATTTCATGTACGTCCTGCTCGTCGTCGAGGTCCTGTTCCTTCTCGCCATGGGACTTGTGCTGTGGAAGGTGCTCGCGGCGATGAAGCGCCGCGCCGGTGGCTCCGCGGCCGGCTGGTCGGCGCTGGAGGCCGCCTGGGGCGTCGCCGAGGCGCCGAAGGATCCGATCGCCACCCGCGCCAACCTGATGGTCGGCAAGGTGTTGTGGCGCAACTGCGTGATCGTCGGCATCGACCCGCGCGGCCTGCATCTGGCGGTGAAGGTCCCGATCTTCGGCGGTTTCGGCAAGGCGTTGGTACGCATCCCCTGGGGGGGCCTCCACGACCCCCAACCCGCCCGCCCCTTCTGGGCCCACGCCACACTGTGGCGCCTCGGCACCCCCGAAGTGGCGACGATGACGCTTCCGGCGGATCTCGCGGCGAAGATCGCCGCGCGGGGCGGCCACCTCGGCGGATGACGGCGCGCACGTCGCGATCGAGCTCCTCGAGTTAACCCCTCGTTAACCATGCGCTGGGCAGATTTTGCCGAGCGCTCCGGACGTCCCGTGGGCGATTCTCGGTTCGCGCGCGAAGGCCCGATCGATGTCCGACACGACCGCCGGCGACACCTCTTCCAAGTCCTTCGCCATGCCCTTCGGGCTGCCGACGCCGGCTCGGCTGCTCGCCAACGCCAAGCGCGGCGACGTCGGGCTCGCTCTCGGCGTCATGACGATCCTCGTCGTCCTGGTGGTGCCGCTGCCGCCGTGGATGCTCGACGGATTCCTGGCCATCAGCTTCACCCTGTCGGTGCTGATCCTGATGACCTCGCTGTTCATCCAGACGCCGCTGGAGTTCTCGAGCTTCCCGACCCTGCTGCTCATCGCCACGATGCTGCGCCTGTCGCTGAACCTCGCCTCGACCCGCCTCATCCTCGGCCACGGCCACGAGGGAACCTCGGCCGCCGGTCACGTCATCGAAGCCTTCGGCAACTTCGTGATGGGCGGCAACTTCGTCATCGGCATCATCGTCTTCGCGATCCTGCTGATCGTGAACTTCATCGTCATCACCAAGGGTTCGGGGCGCATCGCCGAAGTCGCCGCCCGCTTCACCCTCGACGCCATGCCCGGCAAGCAGATGGCGATCGACGCCGATCTCTCCGCCGGCCTGATCGACGAGAAGGAGGCCAAGCGCCGCCGCAAGGAACTCGAGGGCGAGAGCTCGTTCTTCGGCGCCATGGACGGCGCCTCGAAGTTCGTCCGCGGCGACGCCATCGCCGGCCTGCTCATCACCTTCATCAACGTCATCGGCGGCATCGTCATCGGTGTCGCCCAGCAGGGCGTCACCTTCTCGGAAGCCTCCCACGCCTATACGACGCTGACCGTCGGCGACGGCCTCGTCACTCAGATCCCGGCGCTGATCGTCTCGACCGCCGCCGGCCTGCTCGTCTCCAAGGCGGGCGTCTCGGGCGCCGCCGACAAGGCGCTGTTCGGCCAGCTCTCCGGCTATCCCCGCGCCCTCGGCATGTCGTCGGCGGTGATGATCGCCCTCGCCATGCTGCCGGGCATGCCGACCCTGCCGTTCCTGGCGCTGGCCGCCGGCGCCGGCGCCCTCGCCCTCCTCGCCGAGAAGCGCAAGACCGCCTCCACCGCCGCCGCCGTCGCCGAGAAGGCCCTCGCCGAACAGGCCGCCACCGAACCCAAGGAGGAGCCGATCAGCGAAGCGCTGAAGATGGACGACCTCCGCATCGAACTCGGCTACGCCCTCCTGTCGCTGATCAACGCCCCCGACGGCACCGATCGCCTGACCGACCAGATCAAGGCGCTGCGCCGCCAGATCGCCTCCGACATGGGCTTCGTCATGCCGGCCTGCCGGCTGCTCGACAACGTCCAGCTCCAGCCCAACGAATACGTCGTCAAGATCAAGGAGGTCGAAGCCGGCCGCGGTCAGGTCTACCCCAACCAGTTCATGGTCATGGACCCCGAGGGCCGGCCGATCGACATGCCCGGCACCCACACCACCGAGCCGACCTTCGGCCTGCCGGCGACCTGGATCGACCCGGCGCTGAAGGAGGAGGCGGCGATCCGCGGCCTCACCGTCGTCGACCCGCCGACCGTGCTCTCCACCCACCTGACCGAGATCCTCAAGGCCAACGTCGCCGATCTCCTCTCCTACGCCGACGTCTCCAAGCTGATCGCCGACCTGCCCAAGGAGCAACACAAGCTGTTCGAGGACATCGTCCCGTCGCAGATCAACATGTCCGGCATCCAGCGGGTGCTGCAGGGACTGCTCGGCGAACGCGTCTCGATCCGCGACCTCTCCTCGATCCTCGAGGGCGTCGCCGAGGCGGTAGCCTATTCCCGTTCGGTGCAGACCATCACCGAGCACGTGCGCGGCCGCCTCGCCCGCCAGATCTCGGCGGCCAACCTGTCGCCGATGGGCTACCTGCCGATCCTCGCCATGTCGCCGGCCTGGGAGGTCGCCTTCGCCGAAGCCCTCGTCGGCGACGGCGAACAGAAGAGCCTCGCCATGGCCCCCTCGAAGCTCGGCGGGTTCGGCAGCGCGGTGCGCGACGGCTTCGAGGAGGCCGCCCGCCTCGGCGAGATCCCGGTCCTCTTGACCAGCCCCGGCATCCGCCCGCACGTCCGCTCCATCGTCGAACGCTTCCGCCCCCACACGGTGATCATGAGCCAGGCCGAGGTCCATCCCCGCATGCGGCTGAAGACGGTCGGGACGATCTGAGACGAGAGGACCCGCATCGAGGCTCGGCATTTTCGCCGGGCCTGTGGCCGTGATGCACTGGACGGCGCGACACGATCCGGCAACCATTCGGCCGCAACATGGGGCAGGAGCCGTCACCACGGCTCGCCGTCCGCGTTCCGGAGCCGTTCGTCATGCGTCGCATCCTTCTCGCCGCCCTCCTCGCCTCGGCCGCCGCCCTTCCGGCCGCCGCTCAGACGGCGCCGGCCGGCGGTTACGATGCGATCTTCACGATCGGCGGCGGCGGCCGCTATCAGCCGAGCTGGGACGGCGCCAAGGACTACACCCTGGTGCCCTTCCCGATCGTCGGCCTGAAGTTCCTGCGCTCGCCCTTCACCGGCCAGCCGACCGCGGACACCGGCTTCGGCATCCGCCCGGCCTTCCGCGTCCTCGACAAGCGCTCGTTCAAGCCGGGTGACGTCCTCTTCGGCCTCGACAAGGTCGACATGGCGGTCGAGCTCGGCGTCCAGGTCGACTACACCGACACCTGGTTCCGCGTCTTCGCCGAGGCGCGTCAGGGCTTCGGCGGCCACACCGGACAGATCCTCGACCTCGGCGTCGACGGTATCTGGCACGCCACCAAGGACCTGACCTTCGCCGCCGGCCCGCGCCTGTCCTTCGCCTCGGCGAAGTACATGGACACCTATTTCGGCGTCACCCCGGCCGAGAGCGTCCTCACCGGCCTCGCCACCTACAAGCCGGGCGGCGGCTTCCGCGGCGCCGGCCTCGGCGGCACCGCCACCTGGGACATCGGCAACAACTGGCTGGTGCGCGCCGACGCGAGCTGGACGCACCTCTCCGACGCCGCCGCGTCGTCGCCGATCGTCAAGGCCGACGGCTCGCGCGACCAGTTCACCGTCGGTCTCGGCGCCGCCTACCGCTTCGGCGTCAACTGGCGCTGAGCTCTGCGCCGTGGCCGTCCTCGACACCACGCAGAACGGCTACACGACGCTGCCGCCCGGCAAGATCGCCGCCGCCGTCGTCTATCTCGAACAGCGTGAGCGGCCCGCCCCGCGCCCCGATCCGGGGGTGACCGACGT
>CALMYM010000387.1 GCA_937873675.1 uncultured Alphaproteobacteria bacterium
GGAGAAGGCCGCCGCCGAAGCCGCAGCGGCCCAGGCGGAAGCCGAGAAGGCCGCGACGGAGAAGGCCGCCGCCGAAAAGGCGGCTGCGGATGCGGCTGCCGCACGAGAAGCGACGGCCGCCTACGCTCTGCCGGCCGAGATGGCCGCGGCGGCGGTCACCCCGACCGTCGCGCCCGAGGATGCCGAACGCGCCGCCGCCGCCGATGCGGTCGGCACTCGGCCGCTGGCGCTCGCCGCGCCGCTCGGTGGTGCCGCCGACGACTTGAAGCGCATCCGCGGCATCGGACCGGCCAACGAGAAGAAACTGCACGGCCTCGGCGTCTATCACTTCTCGCAGATCGCCGCCTGGACGGAGCAGAACGCCAAGTGGGCGGGCTCGTTCATGGCCTTCCCCGGCCGTATCGAGCGCGAAGAGTGGATCCCTCAGGCGAAGATCCTGGCGACCGGCGCCGAGACCGCGTTCTCCAAGCGGGTCGACGCCGGCGAGGTGCCGTCCAGCCAGTGATCGACGAGGGATCTCACGGTCCACGAAGTACGGAACGGGGCGGCGGAGTGATCCGCCGCCCTTCGTGCTTTCCGGTGAAGGCTCCGTCGGTGCCGGGGAGGGCGGATCGGGCGTCCTCGCTCACGGACCGCACCGGCCGGTAGCCTTCCGATCCGTTCCGGCCGCCTATCCTCACGCCCCGACGCGGTCGAGGAAGTCGACGATCGCATCGAGGGTCGGGTCGTCCTCGAGCAGCGGTGCGTGGCCCTGATCGGCCACCTCGACCACCTCGAGCCCGGGATGGCGCTCGGCCATCTTCGCCACCGTTTCCGCCGACAGGAGGTCGGAGAGCCCACCGCGCAACAACAGCACCGGTGCATCCGCCAATGTGTCGAAGGCCGGCCAGAGATCCGGCATCGGCGTCTCCGGGGTGATCGCCGCCAAGGTCTCGGCGAGGCGCGGATCGTAGTCGAGCGCCGGACGCCCGCCGACGTCCCTGTGCAGGCGGCGGGCGAACCGGTGCCAGCCGGCATCGTCGAGGGCGGGGAACTCGCCGCGGTTGGCGAGCTTCATCGCCGCCACGACATCGTCCCAGGAGAAGGTCTCCGGAATGGCGCGGCCGACGTAGCCCTTGATCCGCATCAGCCCGGCGAGATCGACCTCGGCGCCGATGTCGTTGATGATCGCCGCCTCGACCAGTCCCGGCGCCACCGCGCCGGCGATCATCGTGACGATGCCGCCGCGCGACGTGCCGAAGGCGGTGATCTTGTCGATACCGAGGAGGGAGAGCCCGAGCCGAGTGTCGGCGAGTTCCTGGACGATGTTGTAGTGCGTCGGGTCGGGGTCGTACTGCGACGCGCCGCGGCCGCGGAACTCGAAGGTCACGACCCGCCGCGGCGGGGTCGTGGCCGATCCGCCGACGAGCCGCCCCCCCACCGGTTCGAAGTCGCGCGAATTGCGCGTGAGCCCCGGCAGGCAGACGACCGGACGGCGATCGGTCGGCTCGAGCGGCGCGTAGTCGCGGCCGGCCAGCAGCAAGCCGTCGGCCGAGAAGAAGCGGAACGGACGAAAGACCGTGCCGAGGGCGTCGGTGGTCTCCGGTCCGAAGGCGACGCCGTGCGGCGGGGCGAGGGGAAGGGGCGCGTCCAAGGGGAAACTCCGTCGGCGAGGGCGTCGTCGAGCCTCGTCGTTCCGTCGTCGCCGCGCAAGTCTCCGAAGGACGAAGCGACGCAAAAGGGGCGCCGAGGCGCCCCTTCGTGTCGATCGGGTCTTCGAGGCTCAGTTGCCGCCGAAGATCAGGGCGCCGATGCCGCTGGGACGCGGGGTCGGAACCGAACCGGTCGTCGTCGCCGAGCGCGCGCCGATGCCGCGCTTCAGATCCTCGGCGATTTCCAACTTCCGGCCTTCGAGGCGGAAGCGATAGACCTGCAGGTTCTCGAAGACGCGCTGCACATAGTTGCGGGTCTCGGAGAACGGAATGCGCTCCATCCAGTCGACGATGTCGACCTGGCCGGTGCGCGGATCGCCGTATTCGCGCACCCAGTCGCGGATGCGGCCGGGTCCGGCGTTGTAGCCGGCGATCGCCATGACGTAGTTGCCGTCGTAATTGTCGACGAGCCGCGCCACATAGGCCGAGCCGAGGCGGATGTTGTAGGCCGGGTCGTTGCGCCAAGCGTTGCGGTCGTAGGCGATCTTGAGGTATTTCGCCGCGTCTCGGCCGGTGTCCGGCATCACCTGGAAGATGCCCGTGGCGCCGGCGGAGGAGACGACCGACTGATTGAACTCGCTCTCCTGGCGCATGATGGCGAAGGCGAGTGCCGTCTCGAGCCCGGAGGTGTCGACCTTGGGCGAGACGCCGATCGGCCAGGCCCTCGCCTGCATGTCCAGGCGGGGTTGGGCGCCCGCCTTGCCGGCGGTGACCGCGAGATGGGTCCAGCCCTGCTTCTCCGCCATCTCGATCACCGCGGCGATCTGCCCGGCGGTCGGCAGCGTCTCGGCCATGTGCTTGTAGAAGATCGAGGCGAGATCGCGGCGGCCGAGCTTGCCGATGCGCCGTGCCGCTTCGAATCGGTCGTCGCGCTCCATCGCCGCGCGGTCGGACGCCGTCGGCGAGACGTTGCGCGAGATGCCGAGGTCGCGCATGCCGAGCTTGGCGCGGGCCATCTGTCCGTAGAAGGTGAAGCCGAATTGCGACGCGCGCTCATAGTAACTGTCGGCCGATCCGCCGCCGCCGGCTTCCGCCGCCCGGCCCATCCAATAGTAGGCGCGGGCTCGGCTGACCGGCTTCGAGCTGTCCTCGGCCACCGCTGCGAAGTGCTTCATCGCGGAAGAGGCATTGCCGAGGAAGCGCAACGCGTACCATCCGGCGTGGAAGTCGGCTTCCGCCTGATTGGCGGAGGACGAACCGGTATGTCCGGCGACCACCCGATAGGCGGTCTTGGCGTCGCCCATGTCGAGGAGCTTGCGGCTGACGATCCGCTTCTCTTCCCACCACTCGTCGGGCCGGCCCATCGCCCGCGGATCCTTCGGGGCGCGGATCAGCAGGTCCGCCGCCTCCTTCCAGCGGTCGGCGCGCCGCGCGTATTGGGCACGGGCGAACAGGTAGATCGGGTCTTCCTTGAGCGATCCCGGCACCGCGTCGAGGAGCGAGCCGGCGTTGCCCTGCTTCTTCTCCACCGCCTGCGCCGCCTTGGCGAGCGTCTGATAGCCGCCGCCGAGCTTGCCGGCGGCGCGCTGCGCCTCGCTCGAATGCCCCTTCATCACCAGGAGATCGAAACGCGCCTTGTAATCGGCCGGACCGAGCAGCGAGCCGAACTCGCTCTCGAGAATGCTCGCTTCGTCGGATCCGAGCTTGTCGTCGCGATAGGCGTAGCGCACCCACTGGCGCGCATCGTCCTTGCGGCCCTTCTGCATCAGGGCGCGGGCGAGCATGATGCGGCCGCGGTTGGAATAGGGGCGCGACCCCTGGAAAGCGCCGATGACGTCGTCGGCCGACGGGTTCTCCTTCTCCAGCGCCTGTTCGGCGCGGCGACGGAAGAACTCGGGATCCGGCCAGGTCGGATTGGCGATGGCGAAGCGGGTGATCGCCGCCGACGGCAGACCCGATCCGAGGCGGATCAGGTACCAGTCGACGATCTTCTGATCGATGCGGTCGAGACCGTCGCGCATGGCGTTGACGCCGGCGACGTCGCCACGCGATGCGATCTCGATGGCACGGGCGAGATCGCCGGCCGCCGCCGGGATCGTCGAGACGAGGGCCGCCACCACGGCCGCCGCGGGCGCCAGGGTGCGGAACAGTCGTCGGGTCGTCGCGAGCATCGGCGTCTCCTCGAAGCGCTCCGGCCTTCGCCGTTCTCCGATCTCGGACCGATCGGAAACGATGACGGCCTCCGCGCGCTCGGGCTGCGGGAGGTGGGCCGGGTCGATCCACGACCCTAGGTCCCGCATCGTGAACAATTCCTTACGATCCGAAGTTCACCCGGATCGGCGGCCACGCGCCGCTTGCCGTCGCGCGGGCGCGGGACTATTGTCGCCGCCCGCTCGTGCGCACGGTCGATATCGTGACCGCGAGGGGAATATGCGCCGTTTCACACGGTTTTTCCAGGCTCCGAAGGGGTTCCACGATGTTCAAGGGCTCGATCACCGCACTCGTCACGCCGTTCTCGAACGGGCGCGTCGACGAGAAAGCCCTGCAGGACTTCGTCGCCTGGCAGATCGCGGAAGGTTCGAACGGCGTCGTGCCCTGCGGCACCACCGGCGAGAGCCCGACGTTGAGCCACGCCGAGCACAAGCGCGTCGTCGAACTGACGATCGAAGTGGCCAAGGGCAAGGTGCCGGTCATCGCCGGCGCCGGTTCCAACAACACGGCCGAAGCGATCGATCTCGCCACCCACGCCGAGAAGGCCGGGGCCGATGCGGTCCTGGTCGTCGCGCCCTATTACAACAAGCCGTCGCAGGAGGGGCTCTATCGCCACTTCATGGCGATCGACGCGGCGATCGGTATTCCGATCATCGTCTACAACATCCCGCCGCGCTCGGTGGTCGACATCTCGGTGGAGACCATGGACCGCATGTTCCGCGACGGCCGCAACATCATCGGCGTCAAGGATGCGACCGGCAACCTCGCCCGTCCGGCGCTGCAGCGCATGAAGTCGGGTCCGGAGTTCGTCCAGCTCTCCGGCGAGGACGGCACCGCGCTCGGCTTCAACGCCCAGGGCGGGACGGGGTGCATCTCGGTGACGGCCAACGTCGCGCCGCGTCTGTGCTCGGAGTTCCAGGCGGCGATGGCGGCGGGCGACTACGCCAAGGCGCTCGAGTACCAGGACAAGCTGATGCCGCTGCATCGCGCGCTCTTCCTCGAGCCCAATCCGGCCGGTCCGAAGTACATCGCGTCGCGTCTCAACAAGATGGCGAACGAGCTGCGGCTGCCGCTGGTCGAAGCCTCCGAGGGCGTGCGCGCCGAACTCGAAGCGGCGGCGAAGCACGCCGGCATTCTCTGAACGAAAGACGTTCCTCATGTCGGCCGACAAGGGCGGCGAGCGTTACAAGCTCGCCGCCGAAAACCGCAAGGCGCGGTTTTCCTATCACATCATCGACACCTGGGAGGCCGGCATTCAGTTGACCGGCACCGAGATCAAGTCGTTGCGCGGCGGCCGCTCCAACATCACCGACGCCTATGCGGCGCCCTACGGCACCGACATCTTCCTCTACAACTGCTACATCCCGGAATATCTCCAGGCCAACCGGTTCAATCACGAGACCCGGCGGCCGCGGCGGCTGCTCCTGCATCGCAAGGAGATCAACAAGCTCCTCGGCGCGGTCGAGCGCGAGGGCATGACGCTCGTCCCTCTCGACATCCATTTCAACGAGAAGGGCCGCGCCAAGATCACGCTCGCGCTCGCCAAGGGCAAGAACGCCGCCGACAAGCGCGAGACCGAGAAAGAGCGCGAGTGGAACCGCGAGAAGTCGCGGCTGATGAAGTACCGCGAGTGAGGCGAGGACGCGCGACGTGTAGGCGGTAGGGTGCAAAGAGCGGAGCGAATTGCACCGTTCGAGCGCTCGTCGGCCTCGGCTTCACCCTCGGATGCCGCCGGTGCAATTCGCTTCGCTCTTTGCACCCTTGTAACAGCGGGTTGGTCTAGAG
>CALMYM010000388.1 GCA_937873675.1 uncultured Alphaproteobacteria bacterium
CGAGCGGCTTGGTGGCGGCGGGTCTGCCCCCGGGCCGGGTGCCCCCCCCCCCCTCGCCAGGGCGGCGGAGCCCGCGGCCCCGGCTGGGGGGGGGGCGGAAGGGGCGGCGGAACCGCCGAGCCGGGGGGCCCCCGCCGGCAAGCCGATCCGCCGCGCTCCGGCGAAGGCGGCCGAGGCGGAACCGGCGCCCGCGCCCGCTCCTGCGACGCGTTCGAACGGTCGGCCCAAGCCGTCCCGCCAGCGCCGCGGCATCCAAATCAAGACCGATCTGACCTGAGGAGGAGAGGACACATGAGATCCCGGATCTACGCTGCGGTCCTCGCGACGACCATCGTCTCCTCCGCTCTTCCGGCGACCGCTGCGACGTGGGGCGAACTGACCTCGGGCAACACCAACGGCGCCTCGCAGGGCTCCTACGCGGTCGGCCCCTATGCGGTGCCGCCGCAGCAGTCGGGCAACTGCTGGCAGTGCGGCCCCGTCGCGCCGCGCTACGGCGGGCCCGAAGGCATGCCGCCGTCGCCGCTCGATGCCCCCGGCATCGCCACCTTGCCGCCGGCGTTGCTGGCGCCGCCGGACGCTTTCCTGCCGATGACCCGTGATGGTCACCTGCCCTCCGGGCAGACCCAGCTGTGGACCTACGGTCAGATGAACAACACCACGGACCCGTACGACCAAGCGGGTCTGAGTACGCCTTTCATGTATGTGCCGTGGTCGACGCCCCTGTCGGGCTGGACCAATGCGCAGACATGGAACTGGTGGCGCGAACGCGCGGGCGTTCGCTCACCGCTCTGGTAGGTCGCAACCGCGGCCCGCCGACTTGGGAGGCCTGAGAGGAAAAACCCATGCGTACCATCGGAAAGATCGCACTCGTCGTGCTCCTGGGCGGGCTGGCCGAAGCGGCCGTCGCCGCCGAGAACCCTGCTGCCCCGCCGCCGGCCGGCCCCTACGCCGCTCCGGCTCCGGGCGCCCAGACCCCGCCGCCGCCTCCGGGTTGGGGCGCGCCGCCGTGGGCTCAGCCGGCTCCGTCGGCCGACGGCAAGACCGCCGCTCCGGCTCCGGGCTGGGCTCCCCCGCCGCCGCCGCCGCCGTACTACGGTGGTTACGGCCCGGGCTACGGCTACGGCCCGTATGACGGCTACGGCTCGGGCTACGGCCGCGGCTACGGCTATGGCCGTGGCACCGGTCGCGGCAACATGCGCGGCAACTTCTCCTTCGGCGGCGACGCCGACACCGACATGAACGGCTGGGGCGACGGCTGGGGCAACAACTACGGCCGTCGCGGCTGGGGTCCCGGCAGCTGGGGTCCCGGTTGGTGGTGATAGCCACCTGCATCGCCGGACCGGGATCGATCGCCTCGGCGCTCGGTCTCGGGTCGGCGGGCAAGTCCGGCGATCGGAGGTCGGGTGAGGCGGGGCCTGTCGGTTCCGCCTCCGCCCCCCTCGATGGAGGAACGCGATGAAAGGCATCAGGACTCTTCTGGCTGCCGCCACTCTCGCGACCGCGCTCATGGTACCCGCCGCCGCTCAAGCTCAGTGGTGGGGCGGCAGCCCGTGGGGTGGCGGCCCCTGGGGCGGAGGTCCGTGGGGCGGCCATCCCGGCGGTTGGGGAGGTCCCGGCTGGGGCTCCCCCTATGGTCTGGGGCTCAATCCCTGGGGCCGAGGTCTCGGCCGCACCAACTTCAACTTCTCCACCGATCTCAGCGGGTGGGGCAACGGGTTGGGCAACGGCTGGAACAACCCGTGGGGCGGCAGCCCCTGGGGCGGTTACCCCGGCGGCCTCGGCGGCCCGTGGGGCGGCTATCCCGGAGGTCTCGGCGGCCCTTGGCGCGCCTATCCCGGCGGGTTCCCCGGCAGCCCGATGGGAGGTTTCCCCGGCGGAGTCGGCGGCCCCTGGGGCGGCAGCCCGTGGGGTGGTCGCGGCTTCGGCTGGTGATCCGAAACGTCGAGGGGAGACGGCCGTTTCTTCGCCCGCCTCTCCTCTCTCCTTGTAGCGATGTCCGTACCACGAGGTGTGCCGCATGCTCGCCCGGATCTTCACGCGCCTGTTCTACGCCGCCGTCTTCTTCGCGCTCGGCGTCTGGGCCGCACCCTCCATGGGGGGGCTCGGTCGGATGATCGATTCGGGTGTCGCCGTCGGGAACCTGGGTTTCGACCGGCTGTGGGCCTGGGCGGAGAGCACCGTCTCCGGTGCGCCCACCGGATGGTCGGCCGCGCCTTCGCCCGCCGCTCGGCCGGTGGTTGCTCCGGCTCCCGTCGCGGCCCCGGCTCCGAAGCCGGTCGTGGCGGCCGCGCCGCCGGCGCCCGCGCCCGTCGTTCCCGCACCGGTGAAGCCGGCACCCGCGGCTTCCGCGCCGGCCCCGGCCGCGTCGGACGTCGGCACCGATCTTCTCGCGGTGGCGCGCGCCGCCCATGCCCGTGGCGACGTGACGGCCGCGATCCGCGCCTACGAGGACCTCATCGCCCGGCAGCCGAAGGATGCCGCGGTGCGCGGTGAACTCGGCAACGTCTACTGGGCCGCCGGCCGCCTCCAGGACGCCGCGCGCTCCTATCACGGCGCCGCGACCGTGCTGATCGCCGCCAGCCGCGTCGCCGACGCCGTCCCGCTCGAGGCGGCGATCCGCAAGGGCGACGGAGCTCTCGCCGACGATCTCGCCAAACGTCTCGCCGCCGCCGGCGCGGCGAAGTGAATGATGCGATCCGACCGCGGATGAAGTAGGTTGTCGTGGTGTGGGTCCGGGGAGGCAGGCGAAATGTGCGCTGCCAAGGCGTCGAAGAACAAGACCGAGAAACGGTCGGACAAGAACGGCAAGAAGGCGCCGGAAAAGTCCAAGAAGCCGGCGCCGGCCTCCGCCACCGCGGCGAAGACGGACGGTAGTCGCTTCGTCGTCGTCGGCAACCTCAAGGGCGGCTCGGGCAAGAGCACCGTGGTGTTCAATCTCGCGGTCTGGCTCGCCGGCCAGGGGCATCCGGTCCGTCTCGTCGATCTCGACCCGCAGAAGACGCTCTCCGACCTCGTCGCGGTGCGCAACGAACTCGGTTGGGAACCCTTCCTCGAGCCGCCGCTCGACACCACCGACCTCGCGCCCAACGGCCCGGGAAGCTGGACGCTGGTCGACGTCGGCGCCGCCGACATGGCCGGCATGCTGGAGGCGGTCGGCTATGCCGATCTCGTCCTCGTGCCGGTGATGCCGGGGCAGGCCGACATCTGGGCGACCCAGCGCTACCTGAAGATCATCGACCGCGAACGGCCCGACCACTGCGCCATCCGTCTCTTCGTCAATCGCGCCGACGCCGGCGCCGCGTCGCGCGAGACGCGTGAAGCCGTGGTGGCGCTCGAGGCGATCTCCGGCATGCTCGCCTCCGTCGCCGTCCTGCCCGCCCGTCTCGGCCGGCGCATCGCATTCTGTCGTTCGCTCAGCGAAGGTTCGGCGGTGTTCGAACTGGAGCCGAAGTCCAAGGCGAGCGAAGAGTTCCAGGCCCTCGCCCAGGCCATCGTCGAGCCGCGCCGCGGCCGCAACCGAAAGACCTGAGATGGCCGCTCCCAAGACCGCACCGAAGCCGGAACTCGAGAAGGACTACCCCGCCCAGATCTATCAGGCGTCGGAGTACCACCCGCCGGAATACGTCGCCTATCTCGAGCGTGCCGCCGTGGCGATGCGATCGCTCAAGCTGGCCGTCGCGGGCATCCTGGCCATCGCCATCCTGCTCTCGGCCTACGGCTTCTTCCTCGTCTACAAGCTCACCCACGACACCCATCAGATGGTGCTGCAGACCAACATCATGGCGCAGGAGATGGTGAACATGGGGCGCAACATGAACGCCATGGAGGCGAGCGTCGCCAACATGCGCGGCAACATCTCGGATCTGCGCGACAGCATCGTGGCGATGAATCAGAACGTTGCTTCGATCGACCGTTCGGTCGCCCACATGGCCTCGACCGTCGGCCTGATCCAGCACTCGACCGCCAACCTCGACCGCAGCTTCGGCCCGGCGATGGGCATGCTCAACAATTTCGTGCCTTTCGGTTGGGGCGGCAACAATTGGCCGGGCGCCGCGCCGTTCTCGGCACCGCCGCAGGCCCAGCCGCGCTGATTCGGAATTCGGATGATTCCATCCGAATTCCGAATTCCGTTCGTCGAAAAATCCCCGTCCGAACAAGGGGTTTTTCGACGAGTAGGATCCGGCATCGCGAAGCGATCCGCCGGATCCCGAATGAGACGCGGCGCCATGCGCCGCGTCGCGCCGCTCGGCTCGGTCGGTGCCCCGGCTCACTCGCCGTCGCTGCGCTCGCCGGGATGCGGCGTCTGTGCGTCGACCATGCCGGAGACGAGGTTGAGGCCGAGGAGATCGGCCGCGGTGAACGTCTCGCGCACCACCGGCGAGAGCCGCACCGGGCGGGCGAGGCCCTCGACCATCCGCCGCCGCGCCGCCACCGCTTCGTCGAGCGTGACCGCCCGGAAGCGCACGCTCTCCCCCGGGCGGATCTGCGCCATGCGGCCGAGATCGGCGCCGATCACCGTGGCGATCTTCGGATAGCCGCCGGTCGGCTGGCGATCGGCCATCAGCACGAAGGGCAATCCCGATCCCGGCACCTGGATCGCCCCGTGGGCGACGGCGTCGGAAACGATGTCGTGGCCGCGGGCATGGGTCAGCGGTTCGCCTTCGAGCGCATGGGCCATGCGGTCGGAGCGCGGCGACAACCGCCAGTCCCGGCCGAGAAAGGCGTCGATCTGGTCGGCCGAGAAATGGTCGTCCTGCGGCCCGAGGACGACGCGGATCGGCCCGCGCGCCTCGCCGAGCACCCCGGTGTCGATCGCCGACGCGGCCTCGATCACTCGCCGGGAGCCGAGGATCGCCAGCCGGTCGCCCGGCTTCAGGCCGCGACCGTCGAGCCCGCCGAGCCCGGAACGGGTGTGGGTGGCGTGTGAACCGAGCACCGGCGGCAGGTCGATCGAGCCGGCGACCGCCAGATAACACCACGCGCCGCTCGCACCGGCGCGGACCGAGAGACGTGCGCCCGGCTCGAGCCGCAGCGCCACCGCGCTCGGCAGTCGCCGGTCGTCGAGCCGGACGTCGAACGCGCCACCGACGAGCGCCAGATCGAGCGCCCCGCCCTCCGCCGTGACCTCGAGACCCGCCGCCGAGATCTCGATCGCCGTCGCCTGCGGATCGTTGCCGAGGGCGCGGTTCGCCAGTTGGAAAGCGGCCGGATCCATCGGACCGCAGCCGGTGACACCCCAGCGCGAATAGCCGCGCCGTCCGGCATCCTGGATGGTCACGCCGGGGCCGGCGGCGAGAACGACGAGTCGCGCCGTCATCGCTTCGCCTCCACCCGTGCCACCGGCTCGCCGGTCTCCGCTCGCGCCGCGAGCGTCGCGAAGGTTGCCGCGTCGATCGCCTCGAAGCGGATCTCGTCGCCGACCGCCACCAGGAAGGCCGGATCGCGCATCGGCGAGAAGACCTTCTCCGGCGTCCGCCCGATCACCCACCAGCCGGTCGGCATCGGCAGCGGCGCGATCGCCGACATGCCGCCGGCGATCATCCCCGCGCCGGCCGGATGCGGCGGGGCCGGCGGGCACCCCCCCCAGCTGCGGCGGCGAGGGCGCGGGCCCGACCGACAGCACCCGCCGAGCG
>CALMYM010000389.1 GCA_937873675.1 uncultured Alphaproteobacteria bacterium
CCCACTCGGAGACCGAAGCCGATGACCGAGCCCGATGCCCCCGCCATCGATCCGGTGAACGAGGCGGCCTATGTCGTCGACCAGCGCCGCCCGCACTGGCCCGCCACCATCGACGGCTTCATCGCCGCGAGCGCCGAGGTGGCGACGCGACCCGGCTTCACCGGCGACCTCGCTTACGGGTCCCATCCCCGCGAGGCCTTCGACTGGTATCGGACGGCGGGCGAGGCGCGTGGCATCGTCGCCTATTTCCATCCCGGCTACTGGCAGATGCGCGACCGCACCCTGATGCGCTGCCTGATGCCCGTCTTCGCCGATCTCGGCTTCGACGTGGCGACCGTCGGCTATCCGCTCTGCCCGGACGCGAGCCTCGCGAGCCTGACGGATTCGGCGCGGGCGGTCGTTCCGGCGCTCCTGGCGCATGCCCGCACGGTACGCGGACGCGATCTGCCGATCGTCGCGGCGGGGCATTCGGCCGGTGGCCATCTGGCGGTGGAACTGGCGGCGACAGACTGGGGGGCGCGCGGCCTCGCGCCGTCGCCGATCGCCGGCGTCGTGGCCCTCTCCGGCGTCTACGATCTGCAGCCGCTGGTCACGACGTCGCTGAACGTCGCGCTCGGCCTCGATGCGACGAGCGCCCGGGCGGCCTCGCCGGTGCATCGGGTGCCGACCGGCGCTCCGCCCGCTCTCTTCGCCGTCGGCGGCGCCGAAACGGCGGCGTTTCTCGCCCAGAACCGCGACATGGCCGCGGCGTGGCGCGCGGCCGGCAATCGCACTCACACGCTCGAGAGCCCGGGCGACGACCATTTCTCGCTGATCCTGCAGCTGATGGATCCGGCGAGCCCGGTCCACGGTGCCGTCGCCTCCCTCCTCGACGAGGCCGTGCCGCGCCCCGCCGCCGGTTGATCCCACCCGACCCGCCGCGCCTCAGAGGCGCTTGCGACCGGTGAACATGGCGCGCACCAGGTTCTCGCCGTGTTCGAGGCTCGCCACGATCACCCCGGCGACGTGCAGGCCGACGAAGACGACCAGCGTCCAGGCGATGGCGACGTGGATCTCCTCGAGCATCTCGTCGCCGAAGAACGCGTCGAGGGTGAGCATCCAGCCGGTGGTGGTGAGCCCGCCGAGGAGGACGAGCAGCGCCACGACCATGGCGCCGCCGGCGGGATTGTGGCCGACGTAGCGCCGCGCTCTGAGGAACGCCGTGGCGTAGAGATAGCGGAAGACGGCGCGCGGACCGCGGACGAAGTCGCGGAAGCGGGCGTGCCGCGGCCCGACGAAGCCCCAGACGATGCGCGCGGCGACGAGGGCGGCGATCACCCAACCGATGCGGATGTGGATGCGGGTCAGGTCGTCCCCGGTCAGGAACGCCGCCACCACACCGATCACCAGCGACCAGTGGAAGACGCGGACGAAGGGGTCCCAGACGCCGATGTCACGGCTCCGCGGCGTATCGTTCGGCGTGGCCCGGCGCGGTTCGGCGGGATCGAAATCGCAGGTGGTCATCGTCGTGAGGCTCCCGGCGCGGAGAGGAAGTACGGCGTCGTTCGGATCGGCCGGCGCCACGCCGCCCGACGGGGCGCGGACGGCGGGGCTCCGGCGATCACGAACGGTCACATCGCCTTGGTGCGAACGAGGTCGAGGGTGACCGGGTTGAAGAACAGCTCGAGCTTCGATCCGTCGGCCTTCTTGGCGTAGACCTCCCAGCAGCCGTCCTCTTCCTTGACCTTCGAGGTGGTGTAGCCGAGCGACTTCGCCTTCTCGAGCGCGGCTTCCTGCGGCTTCCATCCCGACTTCGGCGTGGTGGTGCACTTTTCCGCGGCGACGGCGCCGAGGCTCGAGACGGCGACGACGGCGGCGGCGAGAGCGAGAGTGAGACGCATCGATGAGAACCTTTCGGGGTTGTGCCCGCTTCGGGAAGGAGCAGGCTCGACGAGGTCTCTCTTCGCACGGCCCACCTCTCGCGAGCCTGACGGCGCATGTCGGGAAAATGTCAGGTCGCGGCACAGCCGATTCGGTCGGCCGGCACGCCTACCGGCGACCGCCGCGCTCGACGTCGAACCGGCGCGCGTCGCGTCGCCGGGTCCGGTCTCGGATCGTGAGATGAATGGTGGGCGGTGAGGGGATCGAACCCCCGACCAACGGCGTGTAAAACCGTCGCTCTACCGCTGAGCTAACCGCCCCCGGCACCTCCGCGGAGGACCGTGCCGTGGCGCCCGGTTCTCGACCGCACGCCGCGCGGGGCGAGCGATAGCAGATCGAGGCGGCGCGGGAAAGGGCGCGAGACCGCAGGGTGCCCCCCCCGGCGCGGCCGTGACCGCGAAGCGGCGGCGCGATGCCTCGGCCGGACGCGATCGATGGCGCGCGGGACGAAAAGTCATTGACCTCCGCCAGAGGCGGAGGTTTGGGACGCTGCGCTTGGACCA
>CALMYM010000390.1 GCA_937873675.1 uncultured Alphaproteobacteria bacterium
TTCTTCGCCTTGACCGGCTTCTTGGCCCGCGCCTTGGCCTTGACCTCCGGCTCCGGCGCCGGCGCGGCGACCGCGGTCACCGCCGGGATGCTCTCGAGCACCAGCCCTTCGCCGTCCTCGGTCTTGGCCGCAGTCACCTTGACCACGCCGCCGCGCTTCAGCTTGCCGAACAGCACCTCGTCGGCGAGCGGCTTCTTGATGTGCTCCTGGATCACCCGGCCGAGCGGCCGCGCGCCCATCTGGCGGTCGTAGCCGTTGGTGGCCAGCCAGTCGGTCGCCGCGTCGTCGAGTTCGAAGGTGACGTTGCGGTCGGCGAGCTGCGCCTCGAGCTGCATCACGAACTTGGTGACGACCTGACGGATCACCTCGAGCGGCAGGTTCTGGAACGCCACCACCGCGTCGAGACGATTGCGGAATTCCGGCGTGAACAGGCGGTTGATCGCCTCGGTGTCGTCGCCCTCGCGCTTGACCCGGTTGAAGCCGATCGGCGCCTTGGCGAGATCGGCCGCGCCCGCATTGGTCGTCATGATCAGAATGACGTTGCGGAAATCGACCTTCTTGCCGTTGTGGTCGGTGAGGCTGCCGTGGTCCATGACCTGCAACAGGATGTTGAACAGGTCCGGATGGGCCTTCTCGATCTCGTCGAGCAGCAGCACACAGTGCGGATGCTGGTCGACGCCGTCGGTGAGGAGGCCGCCCTGGTCGAAGCCGACGTAGCCCGGAGGCGCGCCGATGAGGCGGGAGACGGTGTGCCGCTCCATGTACTCCGACATGTCGAAGCGCAGCATCTCGACGCCGAGGAGCTTGGCGAGCTGCTTGGCGACTTCCGTCTTGCCGACGCCGGTCGGGCCGGCGAAGAGGTAGGAGCCGATCGGCTTCTCCGGTTCGCGCAGACCCGCACGCGCCAGCTTGATCGCCGCGGCGAGCGTCTCGATCGCCTTGTCCTGCCCGTAGACGACGCGCTTCAGGTTGGTGTCGAGATGCTCGAGCACCTCGGCGTCGTTCTTGGAGACCGACTTCGGCGGGATCCGCGCCATGGTGGCGATCGTCTCTTCGATCTCCTTGACGCCGATCACCTTGCGCCGCTTCGACTCGGTGACCAGCATCTGCGCCGCACCGGACTCGTCGATCACGTCGATCGCCTTGTCGGGCAGCTTGCGGTCGTTGATGTAGCGCGCCGCCAGCTCCACCGCCGCCTTGATGGCGTCGTGGGTGTAGCGGACCTTGTGGTGCTCCTCGAAATAGGGCTTCAGCCCCTTGAGGATCTCGATCGCGTCGGGCACCGACGGCTCGTTGACGTCGATCTTCTGGAAACGACGCACCAGCGCCCGGTCCTTCTCGAAGAACTGGCGATATTCCTTGTAGGTGGTCGAGCCGATGCACCGCACATTGCCCGATGCGAGGGCAGGCTTGAGCAGATTCGAGGCATCCATGGCGCCGCCCGACGTCGCCCCCGCACCGATCACGGTGTGGATCTCGTCGATGAACATGATCGCCTTGGGGTATTCCTCGATCTCCTTGACCACCTGCTTCAGCCGCTCTTCGAAATCGCCGCGATAGCGCGTGCCGGCGAGCAGCGCCCCCATGTCGAGGGCGAAGACGGTCGAACCGAGAAGCACCTCGGGCACCTCGCCCTTGACGATGCGACGCGCCAGACCCTCGGCGATCGCCGTCTTGCCGACGCCTGGATCGCCGACATAGAGCGGATTGTTCTTCGAACGGCGGCAGAGAACCTGGATGGTGCGGGCGATCTCGGCGTCGCGGCCGATCAGCGGATCGATCTTGCCCTTGAGCGCCTTGTCGTTGAGGTTGACGCAATAGGCCTCGAGGGCCTCGGTCTTCTTCTTGGTCTCGGCGGAGGTCTCGGTCGTCGACATCTCTTCCTCCGCACCGCGAGGGGGCCGCGCCTCCGTCATCCCCGCACGCTTGGCGATGCCGTGGCTGATGTAGTTGACCGCGTCGTAGCGGGTCATGTCCTGCTCTTGCAGGAAATAGGCCGCATGGCTCTCGCGCTCGGCGAAGATCGCGACGAGCACGTTGGCGCCGGTCACCTCCTCGCGTCCCGAGGACTGGACATGGATGACGGCGCGCTGGATCACCCGCTGGAAACCGGCGGTGGGCTTGGCGTCGTCCTCGTCGTCGGAGACGAGGTTCTCGAGTTCGGTGTCGACGTATTCGATCAGGTTGCGCTTCAGCACGTCCATGTCGACGTTGCACGCCTTCATCACCGCCGCCGCGTCCTGATCGTCGATCAGCGCCAGCAGCAGGTGTTCGAGGGTGGCGTATTCCTGGCGGCGCTCGTTGGCCAGATGCAGAGCCTGATGGAGCGCCTTCTCGAGGCTGCGGGAGAAGGACGGCACGGGTCGGACCTCACTTCTTTTCCATGACGCATTGCAACGGGTGCTGGTTGCGGCGGGCGAAGTCCATCACCTGGGTCACCTTGGTCTCGGCCACCTCGTAGGTGAAGATGCCACATTCCCCCACACCGTGGTGGTGGACGTGCAGCATGATCCGCGTGGCCTCGTCGCGCCCCTTGTTGAAGAAGCGCTCGAGCACGTGGACGACGAATTCCATCGGCGTGTAGTCGTCGTTGAGCAGCAGGACCCGATACATGCTCGGGCGCTTGACCTTGGGGCGAACCTTGGTGACCACCCCGTGATCGAGATCGTCGTCGCCGTTCTTCGGCGGTTCCTGGCTCATGGTCGTGACGAATACGCGCATTTCGCTTCGCTGGATCCAGCCGCACGAAGTGCACGGCTCGTTGACGTTCCGGCCCGAGGACCGACGGCGGTCTCGACGACGCCGCCGCTCGCGCTCCGACCGTCGCCCACACCCGAAGCATATGGGGTGCTTCGCGGAACATTGTAGGGCATCGCCCGCCGCCCGCAACGGCGTCCACCCGCCGATCGGATCGGCGCCCGCGCGCCCTCCCCGCCCGTCCCACCGGAACGAGAACGACGAAAGGCCCGGTCGTCGCCGACCGGGCCTTCGCGGAAACGGACGTCACGGGCGCCGGGGTCGGGGACCCCGCGCTCGTCGTCGGATCACTTCGCCTTGGGAACCAGAGCCTCGAACGGCTTGGCCATCTCCTTGGCGAGGTCGACGTAGAGCTCGCCGACCTTGGTCGACTGAGCGACGAGGCCCTCGTAGGACTTCTTGGCGTAGTCGGACTGGATCTCGACGACCTTGTCGAGCGACTTGGCACCGGCGAGCTGCTCGAGCACGGCCGAGCCTTCCTCGAAGGACTTCTTGGAATAGTCGCCGATCTCGGCGGCGATGGTCTGCAGGCCCTTGGACAGGGTGCCGAACACCTTCTGGGCGTTGTCGGCGTTGTCCTTGGCGAACTTCTGGAAGTCTTCGACGGAAGCGATCATCTCTGGGCCATCCTCGTTGTCTTGGCGCTCGCCGCCGAGCGCCGGTTGGAAATCCGCGGCCGGACCGCGCGTCCAACCGATGTTGCGATGCAATATGACAGCCTCCCGCACTGCCGTCAAGAAAATTATTGCAGTGCAACATCGCGACGATTCGTCCCTCGGGATTTACCGATCCTCAACCTCGTCGGTCGCATTCTGATCGCTGTGGACGGCACGCCACACTCCCTCTTTGCGCCACTCGCCACCCGAAGTGGTGGAAACGGAGGGGGAAGCGCCTCGAAGCGCGGGGGCGAGCCGTCGGGACATCGAGTGGTTCGCCCATGGTGGCGAACGGCGGCGTCGAGGATGTGACAGTGCAGTATTCGCGTACCTCTGGTCGGGGCCGCCTGATCTGGTCGGTTCTGGTGGCTCTGGTCGTCTGCGTCGTCGGTGTGACGAGCGCCGAGGCCAAGCGTAAGAAGCGCGGCGCCCACAGCCGCGTGAAGGTGCATCGGGTCGTCCGGTCCGAGGACCTCACCGGCTCGTCGCGCTATGCCGCCATCGTCATCGACGACAAGACCGGCCGTATCCTCTACGCCAAGAACGCCGACGCGCCGCGCCATCCCGCGTCGCTCACCAAGATGATGACGCTCTATCTGCTGTTCGAGGACATGCAGAAGCGCAAGGTGAGCCTGTCCACCCGCTTCACCGCTTCGGCCAAGGCGTCCGCACAGGCGCCGTCCAAGCTCGGCCTGCGCCCCGGCCAGACGATCGCCGTGGAAGACGCCATCCGCGCGTTGGTCACCAAGTCGGCCAACGACGTCGCCGTCACCGTCGCCGAGAACCTCGGCGGCACCGAGCAGGCCTTCGCCCGTCGCATGACTTCCACCGCGCGCCGCCTCGGCATGCGCGGCACCACCTTCTACAACGCCTCGGGTCTGCCCAACGACGCCCAGTTCACCACCGCCCGCGACATGGTGATCCTCGGCCGCGCCCTCCAGGAGCGCTTCCCGGTCCAATACCGCTATTTCGCCACCCGCAGCTTCACCTGGGGCAACTCGGTCCACGGCAACCACAACAAGCTGCTCTATCGCCTCGAAGGCATCGACGGCATCAAGACCGGCTACACCAACGCCTCCGGCTTCAACCTCGTCTCGTCGATCCGCCGCGACGGCCGCCATCTCGTCGCCGCCGTCATGGGCGGCTCGTCCGGCCGGGCGCGCGACGACCACATGGCCTCGCTGCTCGCCGGTTACCTGCCCCGCGCTTCGGCCGGCGGAAAGGTCTCCTCGGTCTTCGCCGAGAACGGCGCCCGCATCGCCTCGGCCGCCGACGACGGCGACGATGACGAAGTCGCGCTGCCGACCCCGGCGCCGGCGCGCGTCGCGTCGCTTCCCGCCTCCGCCCCGTCGCGCGCCGCCGACACCTCGGAAGAAGGAAGCACCGAAGAGACCGGCGAACCGATGGCGCTGATGGCCGTGACGCCGCCGCCGGCTCCCGCGCCGGCGCCCGTCGCCCCGCATCGCCCGCGCATCGCCTCCTCCGACATCGTGCCGATCGCCCAGCCCGAACACGTCGGCCGCACCTCGGCCGATCACGGCGCCGCCGTGGCGATGGCCCGCGCCATTCTCCTGCCGCGCACCGG
>CALMYM010000391.1 GCA_937873675.1 uncultured Alphaproteobacteria bacterium
AAACCCCCCCCGCCGCAGGATCGGTCGCGCCCGGGCGACCGCCTCGGCGCGGCGTTCGGCCGCCGCGATCCCGATGATCAGCGGCACCACGGTGGTGACGAAGACGGCGCCGATCGTCGGCCCGAGCGGCAGCGACAGCGCCACGGTGTCGCCGGCGAAGAGGTTGAAGGCGAGGCCGACGACGATCGGCACGGTGAGCGGCGCGGCGAGACTGCCGAGAACCGTGACGGTGACGCACAGCGCCACGTCGCCCGCCGCCATCAGGGTCACGAAATTGGCCGTCACCCCGCCCGGCGCCGCCGCCACCAGGACGACGCCGATGGCATGGGCCGCCGGCAGCCCGAGGAGATGGGCGACACCGATGGCGATGAGCGGCAACCCGACGATCTGCGACAGCAACCCGGCGGCGACCCCGAGCGGCGCATGGGCGAGCGCCCGGAAATCGGCGATCCGCGTCTCGAGACCCACGCACAACATCAGGAAGGCGAGGCCGAGAGGTATGATCAGGGTCAAGATCGCGTCTCCTGGTGTCGGTGTCCGACCTCGATCGGAAACCGAAACCGTGACGCTCGCCTGATCATCGGTCAAGCGACGCGACCACCCGGCCGCAAGCGATGATTCGTCGGCTCACAACCGTGAGTCGATCGTCGCTTTCAGAGCGACGAGGTCACGTGCGAAGAGGCGAATGCCTTCGCCGAGCTTCTCGCTCGCCATGGCGTCTTCGTTCATCCGCCAGCGGAAACCCTTCTCGTCGAGCACGATCCGCGGCGGAATCTCGCCGTCTCCGGCGATCAGCCGCGGTTCGAGCGGCCCTTCCGCCGCGGCGAGTTCGTCGAGCAGCTGCGGCGAGATCGTCAGCCGATCGCAGCCCGCCAGTTCCTCGATCTCGCCGATGTTGCGGAACGACGCCCCCATCACCACGGTGGAGACGCCGTGCGCCTTGAAGTAGCGCCAGATGGCGGCGACCGACCGGACGCCCGGATCATCCGCCGCCGTGTAGCTCTCCCCCGTCGCCTTGACCCACCAGTCGAGGATGCGCCCGACGAAGGGCGAGATCAGGAAGGCGCCGGCGTCGGCCGCGGCGTTCGCCTGGGTCATCGAGAAGATCAGCGTCAGATTGCAGTCGATCCCCTCTCTCTGAAGGATCTCGGCGGCGCGGATCCCCTCCCAGGTCGCGGCGATCTTGATCAGGATGCGCTCGCGCGGGATACCGCGCGCCGCGTAGGCGGCGAGGACCGCCCGCGCCTGGGCGACGGTCGCCGCGGTGTCGAAGGAGAGGTCGGCGCCGACCTCCGTCGACCCCCGCCCCGGCACCAGCTCACAGAGCTTTTCGCCGACGTCGACGGCGAGCCGATCGGCGATCGCCTCGACCACGCGCGCCCGGTCCCCGGAAAGAGCACGCCCCCAGGCGAGGCTCGCCTCGACCAGATCGGCGAAATGCGGCAGCGTGATCGCCTTCGCCACCAGGGTCGGATTGGTGGTGCAGTCCACCGGTCGCAGACGTCGCACCGCCTCGAAATCCCCGGTGTCCGCGACGATCGTCGTCATCGCCTGCAATTGCTCGAGTTTCGACAGCGCCATGATCGCCCTCCACCGACGACGCCGAGCCCGTTCGCATCGGCTCCCATCGCTTCCTCGAAGGCAATAGACCCGACCGGCCTCTCGCGACATCCGGTCTTTCGCGACGCACGTGGAACCCCGGATCCACGAACAACGGCCGACCCTCGGTGCCGACCACGGACATCGATTCGCGAATCGTCGTACCGTTCGGGAAAGAGCGGGATCGACGGTGGCCGTCACGGCGACGCGGATCGACTCGCGAAAAATGAGGCCGGGAGGAGACACCGATGAACGATCCGGAACGCAATTCGATCGCCCGCTATCCCGCCCCCGATCCGAGTTCGTGGCCGGACGACATCCGCGACCGCATCGTCGCGGTCCAGGAGAAGTCGGGCTTCGTTCCCAACGTCTTCCTGCTTCTCGCCCGCCGGCCGGACGAATTCCGCGCCTTCTTCGCCTATCACGACGCGCTGATGGAGAAGCCCGGCGGACTGACCAAGGCCGAGCGTGAGATGATCGTCGTCGCCACCTCGGGCGCCAACCATTGCCAATATTGCGTCGTCGCCCACGGCGGCATCCTGCGCGTCCGCGCCAAGAACCCGCTGGTCGCCGATCAGGTCGCGATCAACCATCGCAAGGCCGACATCACCGATCGTCAGAAGGCGATGCTCGATTTCGCCCTCGCCGTGACCACCCGCTCGCACGAGATCGGCGCCGACGACCTCGATCGCCTGAAGGCGCACGGCTTCACCGAAGAAGACGCCTGGGACATCACCGCCATCTCCGCCTTCTTCGGCCTGTCGAACCGTCTCGCCAACGTCACCGACCTGCGCCCCAACCGCGAGTTCTTCGATCTCGGCCGCTGAGCCGGGTGAGACGCGTTCACCCCTCGACCAGTTCCCGCATCACACGGCGGAACTCTCCCTCCACCCGATCCCGCTGCGTGTGGCGCCCGTCGATCACGACCCGGCGCCCCGCGACCCACACGTCGCGGACCGGGTTCGTCGCCGCGGCGAAGATCCAGGCGTCGAGGAGCGCATCGTCGCGGCGGCCGGCGAGCGCCGGATGCTCGCCGTCGAGAACGACGAGATCGGCCGGCGCGCCGACCGCGATACCGTGGGCCTCGCGCCCGAGCGCCTGCGCCCCGCCGGCGTGCGCCGCATCGAAGAGGGTCCGTCCGGTGGAACGCGGCGGGTCGGCGAGACGATTGCGAGCCCGATCGACGAAGCGCTGCGACTGCTCGAGCAGGCGCAGCTCCTGCGGCAGCGAGATCAGCACGTTCGAATCGCTGCCGACCCCCCATCGACCGCCGCTTCGCTGATGCGCGACCGCCGGGAAGACGCCGTCGCCGAGATCGGCCTCGGTGATCGGGCAGAGCCCGGCCACCGCCCCCGATCGCGCCATCCGCTCGATCTCGTTCGCCGTCACGTGGGTGGCGTGGACGAGGCACCAACGAGTGTCGACGTCGACGAGGTCGAAGAGCCGATCGACCGGCCGGGCGCCGGTGGCGGCGAGGCAGTCCTCGACCTCGGCCACCTGTTCGGCGATGTGGATGTGGATCGGCCCGTCGCCGTGGCGACGCACGAGCTCGGCGAGTTCGGCCCCGTTCACCGCCCGCAGCGAATGCGGCGCGATGCCGATGCGCCCCTCGGGCAGCGTGGCGACCATCCGCCCGGCGCTCTCGTGGAGCCGCGAGAAGAGATCGAGATCGCAGACGAAGCGGCGCTGGCCCTCGCCGGTCGGCCGATCGCCGAAGCCGCCGTGGGCGTAGAATACCGGCAGCAGCGTCAGACCGATGCCGCTCTCTTCCGCCGCCGCGACGACCGCCGCGGCCATTTCCGCCGGATCGTCGTGAGCGCGGCCGTCGGGCGCGTGATGGACGTAGTGGAATTCGGCGACACCGGTGAAGCCGCTCTCCAGCATCTCGATCTGCGCCTGAGCGGCGATCACCCGGAGCCGCTCCGGCGTCATCGCCGCGGCGAAGCGATACATCGCCTCGCGCCAGGTCCAGAAATGATCCTCCGCGCCGGCGCCGCGCCGCTCGGTGAGCCCGGCGAAGCCGCGCTGGAAGGCGTGGCTGTGGAGGTTGCCGACCCCCGGAACCGCCACGCCCGAAATGCGCCGCACCGCCGCCGGCGTCGCCGCACCGACCTCCGGCGCCACCGTGGTGATGCGCCCGCCCGACCAACCGATCAGGACGTCGTCGCGCCACCCCTCGGGGGTCAGGACCCGTTCGAAGATCGCTGCGTCCATCTCGGTTCGGCTCCCTCGCACCGTTTTTATGTATAGACATATTGACAGGCCTTCGGACTTCGCACAAGGTCTCTTCGATCGAGATCCGACGCCGCCCGTACCGGAGCCCGCACCCCATGGCCCTCGCCGTCGACACCCTGTGGACCGACGCCCGCCTCGCCACCCTGGCGTCGGGACGGTCGGGTATCGGCCGGATCGACGACGGTGCGGTGGCGGCGAAGGACGGCCGGATCGTCTGGATCGGAACCCGGCGCGACCTGCCCGGCGACATTGTTGCCGGAGAAATCGTGCGCTGCGACGGCCGCTGGATCACCCCCGGCCTGATCGACTGCCACACCCACCTCGTCCATGCCGGCACTCGCGCCGCCGAATTCGAGGCCCGCCTCGCCGGCGCGACCTATGCCGAGATCGCCGCGGCCGGCGGCGGCATCGCCGCCACGGTCCGTGCCACCCGTGCGGCATCCGTCGACGACCTCGTCGCCGCGAGCCTGCCGCGTCTCGATCGGCTGATCGCCGACGGCGTCACCACGGTGGAGATCAAGTCGGGCTACGGCCTCGACCTCGCGACCGAACGCGCCATGCTCGCCGCCGCCCGCCGCCTCGGCGCCGAACGCGACGTCGGCGTCGTCACCACCTTCCTCGGCGCCCACGCCCTGCCGCCCGAGGCGAAGGGCGACCGCGACGCCCACATCGACGCCGTTCTCGCCATGCTGCCGGTGCTCGCCGGCGACGGTCTCGTCGACGCGGTCGACGCCTTCTGCGAGGGGATCGCCTTCTCGCCCGAGCAGACCGCCCGGGTCTTCGCCGCGGCGCGTACCCTCGGCCTGCCGGTGAAGCTCCACGCCGATCAACTGTCGAACCTCGGTGGTGCCGCGCTCGCCGCCGAATTCGCCGCCCTTTCCGCCGATCATCTCGAATGGACCGACGCGGCCGGCGTCGCCGCCATGGCGCGATCGGGGACGGTGGCGGTGCTGCTCCCGGGCGCCTCACACATGCGGCGCGAGACGAAGGTCCCGCCGATCGAGCGCTTCCGCGCCCACGGTGTCGCCATGGCGGTCGCGACCGACTGCAACCCCGGCACCTCGCCGATGACGTCGCTGCTCCTCGCCATGAACTTCGCCGCCGTGCGCTTCGGCCTCACCGTCGAGGAATGCCTCGCCGGCGTCACCCGCCACGCCGCCCGGGCGCTCGGCCGCGACGCCGAGATCGGCACGCTCGAGGTCGGCAAGGCCTGTGACCTCGCCATCTGGTCGGTCGAAACCCCGGCCGAACTCGTCGAAGGGCTCGGCGCCCTACCTCTCCACGCCCGCATTCGCAACGGACGACACACATGACCGTGAACCTGATCCCCGGTGACACCCCTCTCGCCGGTTGGCGCGCCGTCGCCCGCGGCGCGGACGTGGCCCTCGACCCCGGCGCCGAGGCGGCCATCGCCGCCGGCGCGGCGGCCGTCGCCGCCATCGTCGCGAAAGGCGCGCCGGTCTACGGCATCAACACCGGCTTCGGCAAACTCGCCTCGGTGCGCATCGACGACGCCGATCTCGAGAAGCTGCAGCACAATCTCGTCATTTCACACGCTTCGGGCGTCGGCGAACCGGTCGATCCGGCGATCGTCCGGCTGATGATGGCGCTGAAGCTCGCCAACCTCGGACAGGGGGCCTCCGGTGTCCGCGTCGCCACCGCCCGCCTCCTCGAGGCGATGCTGGCGCACGACGTCGTCCCCCTGGTCCCGGCGCAGGGCTCGGTCGGCGCCTCCGGCGATCTCGCGCCGCTCTCCCACATGACCGCGACGATGATCGGCGTCGGCGAGGCCTTCTTCCGTGGCGAGCGGATGAGCGCCGCCGCGGCGCTCGCCCGCGCCGGCCTCGCCCCCGTCGTGCTCGGTCCGAAGGAGGGGCTCGCTCTCCTCAACGGCACCCAGTTCTCCACCGCCAACGCGCTTTTCGCTCTCTTCGCCGCCGAGCGGGTGTTCCGCACCGCGCTCGTCGCCGGTGCCCTCACCACCGACGCCGCCAAGGGCTCGGACGGACCGTTCGATCCGCGCATCCAGCGCCTGCGCCGCCATCCCGGCCAGATCGAGACCGCCGCGACGCTGCGCGAACTCATGGCCGGCAGCGCCATCCGCGCCAGCCACAGCCGCGACGACGACCGCATCCAGGACCCCTATTGCCTGCGCTGCCAGCCGCAGGTGATGGGCGCCGCCCTCGACATCCTGCGTCAGGTCGCCGTCACGCTTTCCCGCGAGGCCGACGGCGTCACCGACAACCCGCTGATCTTCCACGAGGACGGCGCCGACCCGGAGGCGATTTCCGGCGGCAACTTCCACGCCGAACCGGTCGCCTTCGCCGCCGACATCACCGCCTTGGCGCTGTGCGAGATCGGCTCGATCGCCGAGCGCCGGATCTCGCTGCTGGTCGACCCCACACTCTCCCGCCTGCCGGCCTTCCTGACGCCGCGCCCCGGGCTCAACTCCGGCTTCATGATCCCGCAGGTGACCGCCGCGGCGCTCGTCTCCGAGAACAAACAGATGGCCCATCCGGCGAGCGTCGATTCGATCCCGACCTCGGCCAATCAGGAAGATCACGTCTCGATGGCGGCGCACGGGGCCTATCGCCTCCATCGCATGGTGCGCAACGTCGCCCACGTGCTGGCGATCGAGCTTCTCGCCGCGGCGCAGGGCTGCGACTTCCACGCGCCCCTCGTCTCGAGCCCGGTGCTGGAACGGGTGCGCGCGGCGATCCGCGCCCGCGTGCCGGCCCTCGACGACGACCGCTTCTTCGCCCCCGACATCGCGGCGGTGGCCGACATGATCCTCGCCGGCGAGATCGAGGCGGCGGTGGCACCGCTCGCCCTGCCCGACCTGGAGGGGGCGGTATGAGCGACCTCGATTTCCTCCGTGTCGAGCGCGGCGCCGCGCCGTTGATCCTGAGCTTCCCGCATACCGGGACCGACCTCGTCGGCCTCGACGACCGCTTCGCCTCGCCGTGGCTCGCCCGCCGCGACGCCGATTGGCACGTCCACGAACTCTATGCCTTCGCCCGCGATCTCGGCGCCACCTTCGTGCGCTCGACCGTGTCGCGCTCGGTGATCGACCTCAATCGCGACCCCTCCGGCGCCTCGCTCTATCCCGGACAGGCGACCACCGGTCTCTGCCCGACGGAAAGCTTCGACGGCGAAGAACTCCATCGTCCGGGCGCCGAACCCGGCGCCGGCGAGATCGCCGAGCGGCGCGAGCGCTGGTTCGCCCCTTACCACGACACCCTCGCCGGCGAGATCGCGCGGCTGCGGGCGATCCACCCGCGGGTGGTCGTCTACGACTGCCACTCGATCCGCTCGACGATCCCCCGCCTCTTCGATGGCGCGCTGCCGCAGTTCAACATCGGCACCAACTCGGGTGTCGCCTGCGATCCGGCGCTCACCGCCGCGATCGCCGAAGCCTGCGCCGCGAGCGGTCTCGGCCATGTCGTCGACGGCCGCTTCAAGGGTGGTTGGATCACCCGGCACTACGGCCGGCCGGCCGACGGTGTGCACGCCGTTCAGATGGAACTCGCCATCCGCGGCTACCTCCGCGAACCGACGAAGATCGACGAGACCAACTGGCCGCCGGCCTTCGACCCCGATTTCGCCGCCCCGCTCGCCGCGGTGCTGCGCCGCGCGCTCGAAGGGGCTCTCGCCTTCGCACGAGGGTGAGGGGTGTTCGTCGGTGCTCGTGTAGCCGGCGAGCGCCGTAGCCCCCCTCCCTGTCCCTCCCCCTCCAGGGGGGAGGGGACGTGCGCGGAGAGGTCTTCGTTCTCCGCGCCGGCCTCCAACCGGGTGGCGTGCGAGGAGGACGATCGCAAGATCCACGACTATCCCCTCCCCCCTCGAGGGGGAGGGCCAGGGAGGGGGGGGGCTGGACGTCTCCGCCCACACCATCCGACCGATCACGAGAACGCCTTCCGAGGACCCCCCATGACCCGCATCGACAACGACCGCATCATCCGTGCCCCGCACGGCCCCGAGATCACCGCCCGGAGCTGGCTCACCGAAGCCGCGATGCGCATGCTGATGAACAACCTCGACCCCGACGTCGCCGAGCGGCCGTCGGAGTTGGTCGTCTACGGCGGCATCGGCCGGGCGGCCCGCGACTGGGAGAGCTTCGACCGGATCGTCGCCACGCTGAAGCGGCTGAAGGACGACGAGACCCTGGTGGTCCAGTCGGGCAAGCCGGTCGGCGTTTTCCGCACCCATGCCGACGCGCCGCGCGTGCTCATCGCCAATTCCAACCTCGTCCCCCATTGGGCCACCTGGGAGAAGTTCCACGAGCTCGATCGCAAGGGGCTGATGATGTACGGCCAGATGACGGCCGGGTCGTGGATCTACATCGGCAGCCAGGGCATCGTGCAGGGCAC
>CALMYM010000392.1 GCA_937873675.1 uncultured Alphaproteobacteria bacterium
ATGGCGCCCTGGGTTCCCTTGCCGGTGCCGGGTGCGCCGAGGAGAAGGATCGCGGCGAGCGAGCCGGGGGGCGCACCGGAACGCACCAGATGGGCGGCGAGAGCGAGCACGACGAGGGCACCGGCGGAGAACACCGCGGCGGTGACGAGCGGCTTCCACACCAGCGCCAACCGGTCGGCGTGGACGCCGAAGGCGACGGGAAGGGCGGCGAAGACGACGACCACCAGCGCCGCCTGGAGGGCGAGAGCGGCGCGTCCCGGCAGCTTCGTGTCCTCGCTCACGCGGACGTGGACGAGCCAGCCGCCGAGCAGGGCGAGGAAGAAGCCGATGAAGAAGGTCGCGTCGGCAGGGCGGCGGAAGAGGTCGATCCCCGGCATGTGATCGTAGAAGACGCGGAACGCCGGGGTGTACCAGCCCAGCGCATAGAGCACGAAGAAGACGGCGGCGAGCGTGTGGAACAGGATCTCGCGGCGCAGCAGCAGGCCGCGGCCGATCCCGAGCACCAGCACCGCCATCGCCGGCAGGGCGCCGGCATAGACGGCGGTCATGTTCTGGGCGAGGTAGATGTCGGTGACGCCGAAGGCCGGGCTCGGCGGTCCCCAGAAGTCGACGTCCTGGGCGCCCTGGCCGAAGAGGTCGGCGATCCAGGCGGTGATCAGCGAAGCGGGATGGAGCGAGCCCTTGCCGGCGCCGATGTAGTCGATCGCCGGGCGGTTGGAGTGTTCGGTCAGGATCAGCGTCAGGATCACCGGCACGGTGACGACGAGGAGGCCGCCGACGACACCGGCGACGCCGGGCAGGATCGAGCTCAGGAGACGCGACCAACGGTCGGACGCGGTGAAGATCTCGACGATGGCGTAGGCGACGAGGAAATAGAGGCCGAGGAGGGCGATCTGGTCGCGGCCGAGCGCCAGGAAGCCGGCCGCCGCGCCGGCGAGGAAGCCCCAGCCGATCGAACGGCGGACGATCATCCGTTCGACCAGCAGCAGCACCAGCGGGATGAGCGCGAAGCTCATCACCTGACCGGTGTGCTGGATGCGCCAGGCGGCCGAGCCGCCGAAGGCGAAGGCGATCGCCGCCACGGTGCCGCCGGCGGCGTGCCAGCCGCGGTCACGGAACCACAGGAGGAGGGCGAGCGCGCCGACGCCGAGCTGGGCGAAGACGGTGGCGTCGAGGGCGACGGCGCCGGGATCGGGCACCAGGAGGGCGAGGATCAGGAACGCCGGCGAGAAGATGAGCGACTGCGGGTCGGAGATCTGCACCCAGCCGGCGAAGACCCAAGGGTTCCACGACACGCCTTCGCCGGCGTGCAGCGAATGGGCGAGGAATGCCATCTGCGGACGGAAATGCGCCTCCGCGTCCCACGGCACGGCATAGGTGCCGGAGAGCCAGGGACGGGTGAGCACCACCCAGGCCGCGGCGATCACCACGATCGCGGCGAGGAGACGCAGGTCGAAACGCGGTCGACCGGCGGTCGCTTCAGAGGTCATGGGTCGGGCTCGGATCCACGGTGATGCCGGGGGTGTGGGCGGTGGTCGCGGGCGGCTGGTCGAAGCCGATCGCCTCGCGCACGAAATAGAGCGGCCGGCGCTTCACCTCGGAGAACACGTGGCCGATGTACTCGCCGATGATGCCGAGGCCGACGAGCTGGATGCCGGCGAAGAACATGGTGGCGACGATCAACGACGGATAGCCCGGCACGTCGGCGCCGAAGAGCAGCGTCTTGATCAGGACGTAGGCGCCGTAGACGAGGGCGCTCGCCGAGACGATCGAGCCGATCACCACCCAGATCTTCAGAGGCAGGGTGCCGAAGGAGGTGATGGCGTTGGCGGCGAGGCGCAGCAGCTTGACGAAGCCCCACTGCGACGTGCCGACCTGTCGCTCCTCCATCGTCACGTCGACGGTCGTCGTGCGGAAGCCGGCCCAGGCGAAGAGGCCGCGGTTGAAGCGGTTGCGTTCCGGCATGGCGAGGAAGGCGTCGACGACCTTGCGGTCGATGGCGGTGAAGTCGCCGGTCTCGCGGTCGACGCGGACCTCGCTCATGAAGTCGAACAGCGCGTAGAAGCCCTTGGAGAAGGCGTTGCGCAGCAGGCCGCCGCGATCGAGGTTCTTGCGGCGGGCGTAGACGAGGTCGTAGCCCTCTTCGCGCCAGGGGGCGAGCAGCGCCGGGATCGATTCCGGCGGGTGCTGGCAATCGCTGTCCATCACCACGACGACGTCGCCGGTGGTGCGGGCGAGTCCGGCGGTGACGGCGATCTCCTTGCCGAAGTTGCGCGACAACGACACCATCTTCAGCGCCGGGATCTCGTCGCGGAAGGCCTTCAGGCGGGCGAGCGTGTCGTCGGTCGAACCGTCGTCGACGGTGACGATCTCGTAGGGCGTGGCGAGCCCTTCGAGGGCGGGGACGAGACGGGCGAACAGTCGGTCGAGCCCGCGCGCTTCGTTGCGCATCGGCAGGACGACGCTCACCATCGGTCCGGGGTTGCCGTTCTGGTGCGGCGTGGCCGGAACGCGAGTCATGTCATTTTCCTTTCCACGGGACGGCGGGATGATGTATCCGGCCGAAATGGGGCGCCGACAGGTGTCGCCGGGAAGGCGGTTTCCGTCAATGGCGGCGTCCCGAGTTGGTGAAGGGGAACGGTGGGAATGATCGTCGCGCCGCAGGATGACGGATCGACGGCGGCGGGCGCATCGGACCCGGCGCGCCCCCTCGTTCTGTGCGCCGACGACTTCGGCTTCGGCGCCGAGATCGACGAGGCGATCCTCGCCCTGATCGAGGCGGAGCGGTTGACCGCCACCGGCTGCATGGTCGCCGGAACGCATTTCGAGGCCGACGCACCGCGGCTCGCCGCGCTTGCCGATCGTGCCGACATCGGTCTGCACTTCGCCCTCACCGAACTCTCTCCCCTCGGGCCGATGCCCGCCTTCGCGCCCGACGGCCGGCCGCAGGAGCTCGGCTCGGTGCTCGCCCGCGCTCTGACGGGGCGGCTCGTCTATGCCGAGATCGCGGCGGAGATCGGGCGTCAAATCGACCGTTTCCGGGAGGTCTTCGGGCGCGCTCCCGACTTCGTCGACGGCCACCAGCACGTCCACGTGCTGCCGACGGTGCGCAAGGCGCTGTTCGCAGCCTTCGACGAGGGCCGCCTCGACCGGCGCACCACCTGGGTGCGCGACTGTCACGAGCCGGCGCTCGCGATCGTGAGGCGCGGCATCGAGGTGCCGAAGACGTTGCTCGTCTCGGTGCTGTCGGGCGGCATGGCGCGGGCGGCGGCGCGGCGCGGCGTCACCGTCAACGACGGCTTCCGCGGGGTCACCGCCTTCGCCGCCGACGGCAGCTTCGGCGCCAACTTCCGGCGGTTCCTCGAAGGGGCGGGGCGACGGCCGCTGATCATGTGCCATCCGGCGAAGCCGGGGGCGGGCGGGGCGCCGGGCGATGCGATCGCGGCGGCGCGCCACGACGAATGGGCCTATTTCTCCGGCGCCGCCTTCCGCGCCGATCTCGCCGCCGCCGGCCTGAGGCTGGTGCGGATGAACGGACGCACGGCGGCGTGAGGGAACGGGCACCGGTGATCACGGCCACTCGGCCCTTCGTCCTTCGAGGCTCGCGTTGCTCGCACCTCAGGATGAAGGCCCTCCGCACCGGGGCGAACGCGCCGGAACGTGGTGAGCGATCACTCTTCGGGCGCGGCGAAGACGCGGGCGTAGAGGCTGTCGGGATCGTCGTGGGGTTCGCATTCGGCGATGCCGACGATGATCGACACGTAGACCGGGCCGGTGGCGCCGGGCACGGTGAAGGCGGTGGTCTCGATCACCCCGGCGATGCGATGGGCGACGCGGGCGGCGTCCTCGCCGTCGGTCGCCGGCAACACCAGGGCGAAACGATCACCGCCGGCGCGTGCCGCCAGATCCTCGCCGCGCACCAGCCGGCCGATCAGCGAGCCGACCTGACGGATCAGATGATCGCCGCCGGCCCAGCCCCATTCGGCGTTGACGTCGGCCATGTCCATCATCCGCAGACCGACCATGGTCAGTCGTTCGCCGGTGTCGCGGGCGTCGCCGACGAGCAGCCCGAGGTGATCCATCAGGAAGCCGCGGGTGTAGAGGCCGGTGAGCGAATCGTTGGTCGCCTGATGACGGGCGCGGGCATAGGCCGACTTCAGCGTCTCGCGCAGGCGATGTTCGCTCATCGCCGCTTCGACCCGGTCGGCGAAGACCCGCTCGCTCTCGTCGGCGAAGACGACGTCGCTGGCGCCGGCCTCGTGCACGGCCTCGACCATGCGCGGCTCGGTGTCGCCGGTGAGCACCACGACCGGCAGGGCGAACCAGGCGGGATTGCGCCGGAGCACCTCGACGAAGTCGATGGCGTCGTCGAGCGGCAGGTTGAGCACCACGGCGTCGAAGGGGCGGCGGTCGAGATAGTCGAGGGCGGTCTCGATGGTGAAGGCGCCGACCAGGGTGGCGCGCTTCGACAGCGCCTTCTCGATGGTGAAGTAGCGGATGCCGGCGCCGACGACGAGCACGTGGGCGTCGGAGAGCGAGGCGGAGAGTTCCAGGTCGGGCTGGGACAGGCCGTAGCGCTGGGCGGTGTCGAGGCGGCGGTAGATCTCCGCGCGCATGGTGGCGAGGCGGGTGAGCGAGCCGATGCGGGCGGCGACGTGGCCGACCGACCACGGGGCGCGGATGACGTCGGCGACGCCGATCGGCCGTTCGTCGGCGACGAGCTCGCCGTCGTCGACGGCGATCACCGGGGTGCGGCGCGTGGCGCGCAGCAGCGACATGCGGGCGGCGGCGTCGAGATAGCGGGTTCGGGCGACGTCGCCACCGGCGCCGGCGAGGTTCAGCACCACGAGGTCGGGATGACCGGCGACGGTCTGGTCGACGGTGCGCGCCAGGGGCACGGCGTGGACGTCCCAGCCTTCCGCCCGGATGCCGTCCCACAGGCGACGGGTCTCGGGACGAGGGGATTCTTCGATGACGAGGACGCGCCCGCGATAGGACATTTCGTGAGGGACTCCGGATTCCGCCCAGAGTGCTCCCGTCATGGTTAACGTCCTGTTGACGAAGCCGGATCGGCGGATCGTCAGGACGCGGCGGAGATGAACGACCAACCGGCCCAGATCTGCATCGCGGCGCCGGCGGCGAGAAGGCCGGCGAAGGTCCACCACAGGGTGGCGCGATGGTCGGGAAGGAAGAAGGCGAGGCCGCCCGAGACGCCGGCGAGGGCCACCAGGACCTCGCCGATCAGCAGCACGACGAGCAGCGTGGCGTGGCGATCGGCGCCGACACGCCCGGCGTCATTGGCCATCACGCCGCCCATCAACGACATGACCGCCCAGACGCCGGCCAGTCCGAGCCAGGCGACGATGAAGGCGATGCCGCCGAGGATGGCGAGCATCGAGACCTGGGCGGATCCGGTTCGATCGCCGAGGAGGAAGGGGCGTTCACGCATGGGCCGATCTCCGCATCGCCGCCATGGTAGCGCGTCGCTTCGCGGCGACAACGCACGATCTTCGCCGATCGCGACGTTTCGAAACGACTCGTTAAGACTCGGTTGACGGACGGACGTGCATGATCGGGTTCCGCTTGTTCCGAGTCCCGAGGAGGATCCCACATGCTGCCTCAGGTTCTTCGCCGATTGGAATTGCTCCAGGCCGATCTCGCGGCCATCGATCCCGTCGCCGAGGCCGACGCCGCCGATCGCATCGCCGTCACCGCGGTGGCGCTGCGCGATCTCCTGGCGAACGCCGGTATCGCCGACATGATGGGCGAGACGGACGGCGCGGCGCGGCTCGCCGCCACCGGCGTCTGATCGGCGCTTCGACCCGTTCAACCGAAACGACGCGACGGACGTGAGCGATCACGTCCGTCGTTTCTTTTCGTCGATGCGCGGCGGGGATACGCCGAGGCTCAGGGGCGGGCGATCAGGTGCTGGGTCATGCCGCCGCGCAGCACCCGGCCGGAGGGGCCACGGGCGATCGCCGGTACGGTGTAGACCCGGCGGGGGAGGCGGGCGAGGCCGATCCGCGTCGCCTCGACCGCGGCGAGCCAAGCTTCGGCATCGAAGCGGGCGCCCGACTTCGGCACCACCGCGGCGGCGATGCCGGGACCCTCGAGATCGTCGACGACGACCAGCGCGGCCGCGTCCGCGACCCCGCCCACACCGCGATAGACGAGATCGAGGGCTTCGAGATCGATGGTGGTCTGGCCGATGCGGACGGCGCCGTCGACGCGGCCGCCGATCTCGAAGGTCGGCGGCTGGGCCGAGACGATGCGTGCGCCGAGACCGGTCGCCATCCAGCCTTCGGGATCGCGCGAGCGATGGCGGCGCTCCTGGGCGGTGGTCGGCCAGTTGAAATGCGGCACCATGGCGCCGCGCAACTGGACCTCGCCGCCGAGGGTGCGGTTCGGCGGCATCTGGGCGGCGCGCTGGGCCAGCGCCTTGATGCGGACCTCGACCAGCGGCGGGGCGAATTCGCTCTCGGCCGGGGCGCCGAGCACGCCGAGCGGCAGCGGGCGGGACACGAGCGGGTCGCTGCGGCGCCGGGCGATCAGGCCGAAGGCGCCGACGATGGTGACGTCGATCGTGTCGCGGCCCATCGGCATGGGCCGGTCGCCGGGCTCCTCTTCGCCGATCGCCAGGATGGTCGCGTCGTTGCGATGGAGGGCGAGGCGTTCGGCGATGCGCCGGGCGAAGCGCAGCGGCGCCAACACGTGGGTGGCGCCGCGGGTGGCGGCTTCCTCGGCGAGGCGGTCGGTGGCGCGCGGCAGGCCGGTCACCAGGGTGGCGCCGGCGACGAGCCAGGGCACCAGGGCGGCGCCGATGCCGGCGATGCCGGTCGGGGCGAAGGGCGAGACGAGGATGCTGTCGGCGTCGATGCGCGCCTCGAGCAGCGTCATCAGGCCGGTGGCGATCCAGTGATTGTGCGAGCGGGGCAGGGGGGCGCGGCGCGCTTCGGACGCCGGGTCGGTCTCGGCCTCGCCGGGCAGGGCGGCGATCTCGACGGTGAGGGCGTGATCGGCGGGAGTGCCCCTTCGCCCCACCTCTGCCGGGGAGCCGAGGCCCCCGGCCTCGGCGAAGAACATGGCGAGGTCGATCAGACCGTCGGGCACGTCGCCGCCGGCGGCGAAGACGAAGCGGATCTGGAAGAGTTCGGCGGCGACCGAGCGCAGCCGTTCGCCGTGCGCTTCGCCCTCGGTCTCGGTGACGGTGAGGATCGCCTTGGCGCCGGTGGCGCGGCACAGGTCGATGGCGTCGGCCTCGCGGGCGCCGAGCGGCAGCGGCGCGACGACGAGGCCGGCGCGCGAGGCGGCGAGGAAGCCCACCACCGCATCCGAGGTCGGCGGCACCTCGAAGACGATGACCGTGTCGGGCTGCAGGCCGACGGCGAGGAAGAAGGCGGCGAGCGCGTCGACTCGGATCTGCAGTTCGCGCCAGGTGAGGGTCTCGGGGGCGCCGTGGGTCCAGGTCGCGCGATCGGCGAAATCGATCAGAGCCGGATGATCGGGCCGGCTCTGGGCGTTCTTGGCGACGATCTGGTCGAGGGTGACACGGCCCCACACACCGGATGCGGTGTGGACGCGCGATTCGTCTTCGCGTGCGACGATCATTCCTTCCCCCCGTCGGCCACCCACCAGGCCGGTAGTGTCCATCCCCATTTCGGCATGGTGGACGGATGTTCGATTCGAGTCCAATGGGCGACCCACTGCGCCGGCGCATGGAAGAGCGGCACCACGTGGAAGCCGGAGACGAGCAGGCGATCGAGGGCGCGGGCAGCGGCCACCAGATCCTCGCGGGTGCGCGAGGCGATCAGCGCGTCGACGACCGCGTCGACGGCTGGGGAGGCGACACCCGGCAGGTTGAGCGAGCCTTCGGTCGCCGCCGCCCGGCTCGTCCAGCGATTGAGCTGTTCGTTGCCCGGCGAGGCGGAGGCGCCCCACGACCACATGGTCATGTCGAAATCGTACGTCTTGCGCCGCATCTCGTATTGGGCGGCGTCGACGGTGCGGATGTGCGCCTCGATGCCGAGAACTGCGAGGGTGCGCTGATAGGCGATGGCGAGGCGTTCGTGTTCGCGCACCGCCACCAGGATCTCGAAGGCGAAGGGCTCACGGGTCTTGCCGTTCACCAGCTTGCCGGCCTCGATGCGCCAGCCCGCCGACTTGAGGAGATCGAAGGCGCCCTTGAGGACGGCGCG
>CALMYM010000393.1 GCA_937873675.1 uncultured Alphaproteobacteria bacterium
CCTTCTTCGACTTCTACACCGGCGATCACTACAGCTCGTACTTCGAGACCTCGCACTCCGACTCGATCGTCAACCTGCTCGCCTACACCTTCTCCTTCGGCAACGGCATCTCGGCCACCGCGTCGATCGAAGATCCGACCACCGGCAACGGCGCCGGCCGTCGCTGGAGCGTCGACTCCAACCCGCTGTCGCCGACGTTCAACTCCTTCGGCACCTCGCCCTACGGCGCGGTCAAGCTTCCCGACCTCGTCGGCAACGTGAACATCGCCCAGGCTTGGGGCTCGGCCCAGATCATGGGCGTCCTCCACGAGGATCGTTCGGTGTTCCCGGCTCCGGCTCAGGCTTCCAAGATGGGCTACGCCATCGGCGCCGGCGTGAAGGTCAACCTGCCGATGCTCGGTGCGTCCGACACCCTCGCCGTCCAGGCCGCCTATTCGAAGGGCGCGATCAGCTACGTGTCGCCCGACTGGTACGCCGGTAGCGACTTCTTCGTCGACGCTTTCGGCAACGTTCAGCAGACCCGTGCCTGGTCGGTGGCCGCCGGCCTGACCCACGGCTGGACCAAGACCGTGAGCACTTCGCTCACCGCGTCCTACGCCTCCTACGACGAGCCGACCGTCGGCGGCGTCGACTACAAGCAGTTCGACATCGGCGGCAACGTGACCTGGACCCCGGTCTCCGGCCTCAGCATCATCGGCGAAGTCGAGTACAAGGACGTCGACTTCTCGGCGGCTTCGGCCCTCGCGGATCGCAACGCGGTCGTCGGCTTCCTCCGCATCCGCCGCGACTTCTGATCGCGTCGACGATCGAGAGAATCGGAGAGGCCCGGCGGCGACGCCGGGCCTCTTTTCCTTTTCCGGGGAGGGTGCGTGCGTTCGAGCGGATCCCGTTTCGCGCTCGGACGCACACGATGTTCGAGGCCGGCGGCGAAGCGTTCGAGGCGGATTGCGATGCGCGATTCTCTTCCGCGGGTTTCCCGACGAAGTGGTTCGGTCGTCCGAATCTGCTGTTCGTGGTGGCCGACTCGTCGAGGTGGATCGTGCCGCATTTCATCTCGGGCCCGCCCGGCGGCACACCCGGCCATGTCGGAAAGCCGAGATTCGCTCGCTATTTACCGCTTGTTTACCGCGAATCCGCGGTTTTTCCTCGCTCCCCCCGCCGATCATGTGTCCTTTGCGCAACAAGGGGTCTGGAACCCGACGTCGGTAGGGGGGCGCAGGTCGAATTGCTCTTCAATCCGACGGCTGCGTCTGTATTCTCCACTCGACCGGTGACGGAGCCGTGTCCATGAGGATCGTCCGTCGTCACGGGGCCGGGTCAGGGCCTCATCCGGTTTCTGTTGAAGACAGGGGGAACTACATGAACTTCAAGCTCGCTCTCGCGGCCGCCGCCGTCGTCGGTCTCGCCGGCACCGCCCAGGCTGCCGATCTCGCCAAGAAGGCTCCGGCCGCTGCGGACTACGTCAAGGTCTGCGACGCCTACGGCGCCGGCTTCTTCTACATCCCGGGCTCGGACACCTGCCTCAAGATCGGTGGCTACGTCCGCGTCGAGCTCCGCACCGGCGACCACAACGATCCGTTCGTCGCCGCTGGCGTCACCGGCCCGGTCCCGGGCGTCGGCCTCGGCTACGATCGTGGTGAGAACTATCTCAACAGCCGCGTTCGCACCCAGCTGACCTTCGACGCTCGCACCAACACCGAGATGGGCCTCCTGCGCTCCTTCATCGAGCTCTGGATCCAGAACCAGTCGGGCCAGACCGGCACCGTTTCGGTCAACATGCGTAACGCCTTCGTCCAGTTCGCTGGCCTGACCGCCGGTCGCGCCTCCTCGAACTTCGACTTCATCCAGGGCGGCTACAACATCGGCAACATCGAGCAGGACGGCTCGGATCGCCGCGTCAACCTGTTGGCCTACACCTTCTCCTTCGGCAACGGTATCTCCGCCACCCTCGGTGTCGAAGACCCGTCCACCTCGGACGCCGCTCTGCCGTGGATCTGGGCGACCAACGCCGCCGGCACCGTCATCACCCGTGATGGCAGCACCAACGTCAAGATGCCCGACCTCGTCGGCAACATCGCGATCGCTCAGGCCTGGGGTCGTGCTCAGTTGAGCGCTGCCATCCATGCCAACCGCAACGATGTGTTCTACGCCACCGCTCAGTCCAAGATGGGCTACGCCATCGGCGGCGGCGTCGAAGTCAACCTGCCGATGCTCGGCGCTGGCGACAAGATGTTCGTCCAGGCTGCCTATGCCAACGGCGCGGTCGACTACCTGCTGAACAACACCGGTGTGGCGACCAACGCTCTGACGGGCGCCAGCATCGTGCTCGCTCGCAACTGGGACTCGGCCACGGAGACCAACTCCAAGGCTTGGGTGATCGCCGGCGGCCTGAACCACAACTTCTCGAAGGCTGTCGAAGCCAACCTCGGCGTGTCCTACCTCGACTACCAGGACGCCACCGTTGCGGCTGCCGACTACACCTCGTGGGTCATCGGTGGCGACGTTCGCTGGAAGCCGGTTTCGGGTCTGACCCTGGCCGTCGCCCTCGACTATCGCAACGTCGACTACAACATCGCTGGCGTCTCGAACGGCAATCAGTGGATGGGCACCCTGCGCGTTCAGCGCAACTTCTGATCTCGTCTGAGATCGGTAGGATTGGAACCCGGCGGGCAACCGCCGGGTTTCTTCTTTTTCGGCAGGTCTCAACCGTCGTGGTCCACCGTCGGGCTCGGAGGAGCGGTTCCTCCGATCGGACGTGTCGACGTCATGGGGCCGCTCGCCGTCACCGGATCGGTCTCGGTCGTCGGTGGCTGCGCCCCCGAGCTGCGCCGGACTTGCCGATCCGCCCCCGCAAAACTCCTCCGATCGTCGTTTCGCGCCTCTCAACGGCGTTTTTCCCGAGACATCGCGTCTCGAGGGGGGGATCGCGGGCCGATCCTCGGTTGCCGCGGACGTCTCCTTTGTTAAGCTTCCCCCGGGTGAAGTTCACGCCGTCGCCGCCGGACGCCGTTCGGTCGGTCCGCGAAACGTGCGGTGTCGAGGGAGGGTCCGATGGGGCGCTTGTTGGATTGGGTCGTACCGACGGGAGGTGCGGCCGTGCTCCTCACCGTCGCCGGTTGGCTGGTGAGTTTCGGGCCGATCGCCGACGATGTATCGGGACGGGCGGCCGAGCGGCTGAAGGCCGAGGGCCACGGCTGGGCCAAGGTCGCCATCGACGGCCGCGACGTGACGCTGAGCGGGGTCGCCCCCGACGAGGCATCCCTGCGGTTGGCGGTCGAGTCCGCCGATCGGGTCTTCGGTGTCCGCGTCGTCGAATCGAAAGCGACCGTCGTGCCGCTCGCCGATCCTTTCGTCTTCTCGGCGTCGCGTGACGGCGATCGTGTCACCCTCGCGGGTTCGGTGCCCTCGGAGGAGAGCCACGCCGCGCTCGTCTCCTGGGCGAAGAAGGCGATGCCGAGTGCGACCGTCGAGGACAAGCTCACGGTCGCGCGCGGCGCCCCGGCCAATTTCGCCGCCGCCGCCGCCTTCGCCGTCGGTCAACTCGCCGATCTGAAGAAGGGCGCGACCGAAGTGGCGGCCTCCGGCTATTCGATCTCCGGCGATCCCAAGGACCGGGCCACCTACGGGCGGCTCGAGGAAGCGCTGAAATCGGCGCTTCCGGCCGGTCTGAAGGTCGTCTCCGACAAACTCGTCGCGCCGGTGCCTTCGCCCTATCGCTTCGGTCTGGCGACCGGCGGCGGCAAGGCCACCATCGACGGCTATCTGCCGGACGCCGCGACCAAGTCGAAGGTGATCGAGGCTCTGCGCGCCCGCTTCGCCGGCGGCGTCACCGACAAGGTCGAGGTCGTCCCCGGTGCCCCGGCCGGCTTCGGCGATGCGATCCTGAAGATCGTGCCCGGGCTCGCCCGTCTCGCCGACGGCGGATTCGAGCTCTCCGGCACCTCCGTCGCGATCAAGGGCGGAGTCCTCACCGAGGCCATCGGCCGCCAGATCCTCGACAAGCTGAAGGGCCTGCTGCCGGGCGGCTTCACGCTGGCCGCCGGCGCCCCGACGGTGCTGCCGCCTCCGGCTCAGGTCGATTCGGCGACTTGCCAGTCGCTGCTCGCCAAGGTCCAGACCGGCGACAAGATCCTGTTCGAGACCGGCAAGGCCAAGCTCGACGAGCGGTCGATCGCCGTCCTCGACGCTCTCGTCGGCGGCTCGCTCACCTGCATGAGCGCCCATATCACGATCGAAGGTCACACCGACGCCGACGGTGATTCGACCGCCAATCAGGCTCTGTCGGAGGCGCGCGCCGCCGCGGTCCTCGATTACCTCGTCGCCGCCGGGATCAAGCGGGAACGTTTGACCGCGGTCGGATTCGGCGCCACCCGCCCGGTCGGGTCGAACGACACCGCCGAAGGCAAACAGATGAATCGCCGCATCGACTTCCAGGTCGAGTGAGCGGGGGAGGCCGTCATGATCTATCTGACAACCCAGTTGTGGCCCTACATGGTCGTCGCCTTCGCCGTCGGATGTTTCGTCGGCTGGCGCCGTTGCGCGCATTGAGAAGGGGGACGATGCCATGTTGATGCTGACGATCGAGACCTTCCTTCTTCTACTCCTCGCCGGCCTGTTCGGGCTGGCGGTCGGCCATCTCCTCGCCTGCGGCCGCTCCGGCGGTGGCGTCGCTTGGAGGGGCGGCAAGCCTTGGCTGCCCGACCG
>CALMYM010000394.1 GCA_937873675.1 uncultured Alphaproteobacteria bacterium
GGTGGGCGGGTGGCTGTAGCGGGGGGGGGGGGGGGCCCGAGCCGCCGGCGACGTTTTGGTGCGGGAGGATTCCATCTCCCGGGCAGCGGACGCCGCCGCCGCGCCGGCCATCATCGTCCCCGCGGTGCGGTCGAGCAGGCGGCGGGCCTTGGGGTCGCGGAAGAAGGTGCGGGCGCGGGCCGCCATCGCCGCATAGGCCGCGCCGACGGCGAGGAGATCGACGAAGACGATCACCACCATCTCGACGAAGCCGAGGGGCGTCAGCGCCGCGAGATCGACCACGGTCGGCAGCAGCGCCATGTAGAAGACGATGGTCTTGGGGTTGCCGAGGGTCAGCGTCAGTCCGGCGAGCGCCACCCGCAACGCGGAGTGTTCGGGACGGCGCGACGCCTCGACCATGTCGGCGTGGGGCTTCGCCGTCCACAACTGCCAGCCGAGCCACAGGAGATAGGCGGCGCCGGCGAATTTCACCACGGTGAAGACGGTCGAGAAGGTGCCGGCGAGGGCGGCGAGGCCGAGGGCGGCGCAGGTGAGGAACACCATGTCGCCCATGATCAGGCCGAGCACCATCGGCATGGTGCCCCAGAACCCGACCGCCAGCGCGCGGGCGACGATCGCCGTCATCCCAGGCCCCGGCAGAGCGGCGGCGATGGTCAACGCGACGGTGAAGGCGAGAAGCGTGGCGGGTTCCATGGGGGCGCGGGTCCAGAGGCGTGGAGGCGACATCCTGCGCGGGCGGTGCGGCGAAGGCAAGATGCCGACGATTGTGTCCTGGCATCGGTCGAATCGACAGGGATGGCCGGGGGCGATGACTTCGTTATTCTACGTAGGCGCGGGTGCCCGGACGGGGATCCGCTTTCGTCTCGTCGGGGGGAGGGAACGATGAAGTCGGTCGGTGTTTGGATGGCGGCGCTGATCGTCGCGGGCGTGGCGGCGTCGGACGGGGCTTCCGCCCTGGAGCCGGAGTCGGCCGGAGCGGGCGAGAGCATGTTCGCCTTCAGCGTCTGCAATCGGGCGCCGCGCGAGGCTTCGGTCGCGATCTCGTCGCGGCTCGCCCCGGGCTCGAAGGATTTCGTCGTGTCCGGCTGGTGGCGGGTCGCCGCGGGGAGCTGCCGCAAGATCGGCACCTATCCGCGCGGCCACTTCTACATGCACGCGACCGCCGGCGGGACGCGCTGGGGCAAGGGCGACGTCAACCTGTGCGTCGAGAGCCCCGGTCCGTTCAAGCGCATCAATCTGACGAACTATCGCTGCAACGCCGACCTGCTGCGCAAGTTCAGCCATCAGAACATCCACACCGCCAGCTGGCAGTGGACGCTCACCCCGTGAGGTGAGCCGCTCGGCGGGTGACGTATCGTGCAGATCGTGTCGAGCGACCCGCGACGCGTCTCACCCCCCCGGGCCGCCACGCCCTACCCCGCCCCCCCTCACCTCCAACAGCTCCCCCCCCGCGCCGCGCGCGGTGAAGGCGGAGGCGTCGGTGCCGGTCATCCAGCACTGCGAGCCCAGCGCCTCGACCACGTCGAAGAGTTCGGCGCGGCGGCGCGGGTCGAGGTGGGCGGCGACCTCGTCGAGGAGCAGCAACGGCGCGCGGCCGCAGGTTTCGCCGACGAGGCGGGCATGGGCGAGCACCAGGCCGAGGAGCAGCGCCTTCTGCTCGCCGGTCGAGGAGAGATGGGCCGGCATCGCCTTGGGACCGTGATGGACGACGAGATCGGCGCGGTGCGGCCCGTCGAGGGTGCGGCCGGCGGCCTTGTCGCGACGGCGGCCGTCGCGCAGGCGAGCGCGATAGACGTCCTCGGCGTCCGCCGCGGGGCCGCCCGCGGCGACGAGAGCCTCGATCTCGCCTTCCAGCGCCAGCTCGGCGTGGGGGAACGGCGCGTCGGCGCGGGTCGTCTCGATCAGCCGCTCGAGGCAGGCGACGGTTTCGACCCGCGACAGCGAGATCGCCACGCCGAGTTCGGCCATCTGGGCTTCGATCGCCTCCAGCCAGTCGAGATCGAGCCGGTCGTCCTCGAGGAGGCGGTTGCGGCCGCGCATCGCCTTCTCGAAGGCGCTCACATGGGCACCGTGGGCGGGCGAGAGGGCGAGGACGAGGCGATCGAGGAAGCGGCGGCGCTCGGCGGCGGGGCCGGTGAAGAGGCCGTCCATGGCGGGGGTGAGCCACAGCACCCGGACGTGATCGAGCAGCTCGTCGGCCGAGCGCGCCGGCTCGCCGTGGAGGCGGAGGCGGCGGAGGGGGGTCTCCGCGTCGCCGAGGGCCTCGGGGGCGGTGCCGATGCGCACCTCGCCGTCGGGGCCGTCGAGGCGGGCGAAGACCGTCCAGGCGCCGGGGCCGCCGAGGCGGGCCATCTCGTCGAGACGGGCGCGGCGCAGGCCGCGACCGGGGGAGAGGAGCGACAGCGCCTCGAGCACGTTGGTCTTGCCGGCTCCGTTCTCGCCGGCGAGCACGACGTGGCGGCCGTCGGTCGAGATCGACAGGGCGGGGTAGTTGCGGAACTCGCCGAGCTTCAGTTCGGTCACCGCGACGCGCCGCACGGGGCGGCCGGCCGGGGCGGCGGGCGGCGCCTCGGGTGCGGTCGCGGCGAGCGGCGAGGTCACAGTTTGAAGACCGCGTCGGCGGCGGAGCGCGAGGCGCGGCGCTTCGACACCTCGCCGCGCAGGCGCTCGATCTCGCCCTGGAGCAGGGCGATGCGTTCCTCGAGTTCGCCTTCGGAGACGAGCGAGACGTCCTGGCCGATCTCGTGGGCGAGCTTCTTCTTCGGGCGGTCGTCGTCGACGAAGACCATGGTGAGGCATCCGATCGTTTCGCGACCATCGCCGGTCGCCGTGATTCGAGTATAGAACCGGTGGAGCCGGCGGCATAGGACGCCGGCGAAGGCCGTCGCGAGAGGGAAGCCGATGCCCGAGGTCACCGTCTACATCGCCCATTCGCTCGACGGTTACATCGCCGACGCCGAGGGCTCGATCGGCTGGCTCGCCCCGTACGACGCCTGCGACTACGGCTACGACGCCTTCTTTCGATCCATCGACGCGCTGGTGATGGGGGCGGCCACCTATCGCGAATGCCGGCGCGTCGCCGAGTGGCCCTATCGCGGCAAGGCGGCGATCGTCATGACCAAGTCGGGGCGGATCGACGAGGACGGGCTCGCCGTCTTCGACGACCGCACGGCGGTGGAGATCGCCTACGATCCCGAGCGCGCCGGGCTCAGCCGGATCTGGGTGGGCGGCGGCGGCCCGCCGACCCGCGCCTTCCTCGATGCCGGATTGGTTCGCCGGCTCACGACCTTCGTGATCCCGGTGATTCTCGGCTCGGGGACGCCGCTGTGGCGGCCGGGCGCACGGCGGTGTGAGGTGGCGCTGGAGCGCTGCGTCACCCACGTCAACGGCGTCGTCGAGATGGTCCACGCCGTCACGCCGACGCGCGGCCGAGGGCCGTCGCGAGGCGGTGACAGGGGCCCCGCCACGGGGTAGCCTCGCCGTTCGATCCCACACCGGGAGGGTCCCGCCATGGCCGCACCGAAGTCGCCCGCCTTCGATCCCTTCGACGTCGCCGAATCGAACGCCACACGCTATCCCGAGCCCTTCGCCGCGCTGGTGACGAAGCGCTGGAACCGGCGGCTCGGCGATCACGCCGGGCTCACCAACTTCGGCGTCGTCCTCACCCGCATCGAGCCGGGCGGGCAGTCGTCGGTGCGCCACTCGCATCTCAAGCAGGACGAGTTCGTCTATGTGCTGGAGGGCGAAGCGGTGATGGTGACCGACGCCGGGCGTCAGGTGATGCCGGCGGGAACCTGCGCCGGCTTCCCGGCCGGCTCGACCGACGCCCACCATTTCTTCAACGAGGGCGACGCCGACGTGCTGCTGCTCGTCGTCGGCGACCGGACGCCGGGAGAAGTGGCAACCTATCCGGACGACGACCTCGCCGGCCGCATGCTCGACGACGGCCGCTACGTCTTCACCCACAAGGACGGGTCGCCGTACTGACGGCGGCCGCAGGAGATCGCATCATGACCGCCCTTCCCGCCACCATGACCGTCATCGCCATCCCCGCGCCGGGCGGGCCGGAGGCGCTCGTCGCGGAGACCCGGCCGCTGCCGGTGCCCGGGCCGGGCGAGATCCTGGTGAAGGTCGCGGCGGCCGGGGTCAATCGGCCCGACGTGCTGCAGCGTCAGGGCGGCTATCCGCCGCCGAAGGGGGCCTCCGACATTCCCGGCCTCGAATTCGCCGGCGAAGTGGTCGGGCTCGGCGAGGGGGCGACGCGGTTTCCGCTCGGGGCGCAGGTCACGGCGCTGGTACCGGGCGGCGGCTATGCCGAATCCGGCGTCGTCGCCGAGGCCAACGCCCTGCCGGTGCCGAAGGGTCTGTCGATGATCGGGGCGGCGGCGATCCCCGAGACCTTCTTCACCGTGTGGTCGAACGTCTTCGATCGCGGCGGGCTGAAGCCGGGCGACGTCTTCCTCGTCCACGGCCGGACCTCGGGCATCGGCGGCACCGCGGTCCAGCTCGCCAAGACCTTCGGGGCGACGGTGATCGCCCCCGCCGGCGGGGCGGAGAACAGCGCGCCCTGCCGCGGCCTCGGCGCGGACCTCGCCATCGACTACCGGGAGCAGGATTTCGTCAAGGAAGTGAAGGGCTTCACGAAAGGCCACGGTGCCGACGTGATCCTCGACATGGTCGGCGGCGACTACATCGAGCGCAATCACGAGGCGGCGGCGGTCGAGGGGCGGATCGTCCAGATCGCCTTTCTGCGCGGACCCAAGGCGACGGTGAACTTCGGCCGCATCATGATGAAGCGGCTGGTCCACACCGGCTCGACGTTGCGCGTCCGCGACGTCGGCTTCAAGGCGGCGATCGCCGCGGCGCTACGGGAGAAGGTGTGGCCGGCGCTCGAGGCGGGACAGGTGAAGATCGTCGTCGATTCGACCTTCCCGTTGGCGCAAGCGGCCGAGGCCCATGCCCGCATGGAGACCAACGCGCACGTCGGCAAGATCGTGTTGACGGTGTGAGTCGCGGCCGGTTCCACGGCGGAATTGCGACGCACGGCCCGATCTGCTATGAGGCGTCATCTCCGTTTCATGTCGCGTACGACACGCCCTCTTTCGAGCCCGCCGGCCGAGAGAGGCCACGAGGAAGGTCCATCTCATGGCGACGCCGACCAACACGCCCCTGATGCCCAAGGCCACCGCCGTCTGGCTGGTGGAGAACACCGCACTCTCCTTCGACCAGATCGCCGCCTTCTGCCGGCTGCATCCGCTCGAGGTGAAGGCGATCGCCGACGGTGAAGCGGCGCAGGGCATCAAGGGTCTCGATCCGATCATGACCGGCCAGCTGACCCGCGAGGAGATCGACAAGGGCGTCAAGGATCCGGCGCATCGCCTCAAGCTCGCCGACCCGAAGGTGCGGGTGCCGGAGGCCAAGCGCCGCGGTCCGCGCTACACGCCGGTGTCGCGCCGCCACGACCGTCCGAACGCCATCCTCTGGCTCTTGCGCAACCATCCCGAACTCAAGGACGCGGCGATCATGCGTCTGGTCGGCACGACCAAGACGACGATCCAGCAGATCCGCGAGCGCACCCATTGGAACGCCGCCAACCTCGCGCCGATGGATCCGGTGACGCTGGGCCTCACTTCGCAGCTCGAGCTCGACCTCGAGGTCGAGAAGGCGGCGAAGGGCATGCCGGTCCGCGAGGCGGGCGAGCCGGGCGCGGCGACGCTGCTGCCGGTCGAGGAGAGCGTGCGTCCGCTCGACGAGCACGGCGCCTACGGCTCCGGCGGTCGTACCCAGGAAGACGAACTCGACGCCGACAAGATCTTCGCCAAGCTCAAGAGCCTCAAGGGGCCGGAGCCGGCGGAAGACGAGGAGTGATCCTCGCCGGGTGGAAATCGTGAGACGAGGATCACTCCTCGTCTCGGTGGAAAATGCGAAACGGGCGGGGGAGACCCCGCCCGTTTTCGTTATATCTGAAGGAAACCCCCACCTACGGTGGGGGGATGGAAGAGTTCTACA
>CALMYM010000395.1 GCA_937873675.1 uncultured Alphaproteobacteria bacterium
TCGCCTTGTCGGCGGTGGTGAAGAGGAGGGGGGCGATGACGCCGAAGATAGGCGCGGGGGCGTTGAGGATCGAGGCGAAGGCGGCGCCGATGGTCCGTTGCCCCCAGACGATGAGAACGAAGGGGACGATGTTGTTGAGGAGGCCCATGACCAGATAGTCGCGCCAGGCGCGGCGGTCGCGGGGCATCTCGGTGCCGGTCAGGCGGGCGACGACGAGGAGGACGACCGCGGCGACGGCGACGCGGGCGAGCACCACCGTCAGGGTCGGGATCTCGGCGACGGCGACGCGGATGAACAGGAACGAACCGCCCCACAGGAGCGACAGGGTGAGGAGCATTCCCCAGGCGGCGGCGGGCATGTCGCGTCTCCGATGATCTCGGGCGGGAGAATGGGGCGGACGCCGCGGCGGCGCCACCCGGATTTCGACCGCCTACGCCGCGTCGGCGCGCGTCATCGCCTCTGGGCGAGGACGATGCCGGACATGACCAGGACGAGGCCGACGCCCTGATACCAGCCGACGCTTTCGCCGAGGAAGGCGACGGCCATGGCGGCGCCGAAGACCGGGTTGAGATTGATGAAGACGCCGGCGCGTCCCGGGCCGATCAGTTCGACGCCGCGGATGAAGAAGATCTGGGCGAGGAACGAGGGGAAGATCGCGACATAGGCGGTGATCGCCCAGCCGGGGGGGGGCGGCCAGTGGAAGGGCAGGACCACCGTCTCGACCGCGAGGAGGGGCAGCGAGGGGACGAAGGCGATGCCCGCCATGGCGGAGAAGAAGGAGAGCGACCAGACCCGCGGCCGCTCCTCGAGACCGATGGTGTAGATCGCGTAGCCCACCGTGGCGCCGAGCATGAAGAGATCGCCGACGTTGAAGGCGAGGTTGCGCGCCACGGCGAGGTCACCGCGGATCGCCACCAGGGCGACGCCGGCGAGCGCTGCGACGATGCCCACCCCCTGCAGCGGGCCGATCGGCCGTCCGCGCACCGCCCAGGCCATGGAGAAGACGAAGAGGGGGAACGACCCCTGGATGATCGACATGTTGGCGCCGGTGGTGAAATGCGCCGCGGCGTAGAAGAAGGCGGTGAAGGCGGTGTAGCCGGTGACGCCGAGCACGAGCAGGAACCACGGCCGGCTGCGCATCGCCGGCCAATCGGCGGCGAAGCCGCGGCGATTGAGGACGGCGAGCGCGGCGAAGACCAGCCCCCAGCGCAACACGACGAGCTGCATCGGCAGGATCTCGCCGACGGCGAGGCGGCCGGCGACGATGTTGCCGGCCCACTGCAGTGCGGCGAGCGACAGGAGCAGGTAGGGGCGGTCGAAGAACCGCCGCGCGGAAGGGGGAGCGTCGCCCGTCATGGTCCGGATCCGGTGGAGGGCGGAAGAGATCCGAGGCGGGGCGAATTGTAAAGCCGTCGTCGCGAGGGGGAGCCCTGCGGGCCGCGGCGCGACGGTTCAGCAGGCCAGATAGATGGTCCGCGTCTCTTCCTTGTCGGCGCTGCGAGGTTCACCGGCAGCGGAGGTCTGGGCGGCGACGACGCGATTGCGGCCCGAGGTCTTGGCGGCATAGAGGGCGACGTCGGCGTTCTTCAGCAACTGGTCGACCGACTGACCGGTGGCATGTTCGGCGACGCCGAGCGAGCAGGTCACCGAGAGCACCGTACCCGGCACCTCGATGCGGGTCGCTTCGATGTCCACCCGGAGGCGTTCCGCCTCGTGATAGGCGTCGAGCAGGTCCCAGCCGTCGAGGAGGACGGCGAATTCCTCGCCGCCGAGGCGGGCGGGGCTGCCGGTTCGGCGGCGAACCACGTCGGCGACGGCCTTGAGGACGATGTCGCCGACGTCGTGACCCCAGGTGTCGTTGACCCGCTTGAAGTGATCGATGTCGAACATCACCACCGACAGCGGCGCCCCGTCACGATCGCGCAGGGCGGCCTCGCCGGCGCGATCGAAGAAGGCGCGACGGTTGGGCAGCTCGGTGAGGGCGTCGATGGTGGCCATGCGCACCAGCTCGCGCTGGGCGCGGGTCATGCGTTCGGCGGCGCGCAGGCGGGCGAAGAGTTCGGTGGGGACCGGCGGTTTGGTGATGAAGTCGTCGGCCCCGGAATCGAGCGCCTCGATCAGGCGATCGCGGTCGTGGGAAGACGACATGGCGACGACGTAGATCGGACGGCGCGACGTGGCGATGAGCCGCGCTTCCCAGCACAGTTCGAGACCGGAGACACCGGGCACCTCGAAGGAGGTGAGCAGGACGTCGACGCTCTCGTCGCCGCGCAGGCACTCGAGCGCCGCGTTGCCGTCGGTGAACGGCAGCACCTCGTGCCCACCGTCGGTGAGCATCTTGGACATCAGCTTCAGCCCGATCCGGCTCGGATCCGCCAATACGATGCGCATGCGCGCCCTTCCGGGAGAAGCGGTCGCGACCGCTGCGGAGACACCACGAAGGCCGGGGTCCGGACGATACGCGGACCTCGGCCTCGAGCGTAGTTAAGATGCGGCGGGTTACCGATCCGTTGACGAAAAACATCGTATTTTTACTTATCCGAGTGGACGAGCCCGAGGGGGCTGCCGCCGCATCCGAATTCGGCCCCGCCGAACGTCGGAAGACTTCCGGCGCAAGGGATCGCCCGGGGTCGCGCCGGCGGGGGAATGCGTCTATAGTCCGCGCGCCGGGCGGGACGGGCGATGCTCCCGACGCTTCGGCACGAGTGGACGAATGAGGCGCCCGGCGCCGGCTCGGCCCGCTCCGGTCGTCCGGAGACGTGGGGGAGGGCGGCACGGGCGACCAACGGGCGGATATCCGGGATCGACCGGAACAGGAAAGGGCGAAATGGCCAACGTCGTAGTCGTCGGGTCGCAGTGGGGCGACGAGGGTAAGGGCAAGATCGTCGACTGGTTGAGCGAACGCGCCGACGTGGTCGTGCGCTTCCAGGGCGGTCACAACGCCGGCCATACGCTGGTCATCGACGACGTGTCCTACAAGCTGTCGCTGTTGCCCTCCGGCGTGGTGCGCCCGGGCAAGCTCGGTGTCATCGGCAACGGCGTGGTGCTCGATCCGCACGCCCTCGTCGCCGAGATGGGCCGCCTCGCCGATCAGGGCGTGACGGTGAGCCCGCAGACGCTGCGCATCGCCGAGAACTGCACGCTGATCCTGTCGGTGCACCGCGAGCTCGATCAGGCGCGCGAATCGTCGAATGCCGGCACCAGGATCGGCACCACCGGCCGCGGCATCGGTCCGGCCTACGAGGACAAGGTCGGCCGTCGCGCCATCCGCCTCACCGATCTCGCCGATCCGGCGACGCTGCCGATGAAGATCGAGCGGCTGCTCGCTCATCACAACGCCCTGCGCCGCGGCCTCGGCCAGCCGGAAGTGGCGGCGGCGACGCTCATCGCCGAACTCGAGGCGGTGGCGGCGAAGGTTCTGCCCTACATGGACGTCACCTGGAGGCTGCTCGAAGAGCGCCGTCGCGCCGGTGACCGCATCCTGTTCGAGGGCGCCCAGGGGGCGCTGCTCGACATCGATCACGGCACCTATCCCTTCGTCACCTCGTCCAACACCGTTTCGGGACAGGCGGCGACCGGCTCGGGGCTCGGACCCGGCGCCATCGGCTACGTGCTCGGCATCACCAAGGCCTACACGACGCGCGTCGGCGAAGGCCCGTTCCCGACCGAACTCAAGGACGAGATCGGCGACTTCCTCGGCACCCGCGGCCACGAGTTCGGCACGGTGACGGGGCGCAAGCGGCGTTGCGGCTGGTTCGACGCGGTGCTGGTGCGCCAGACCGTGCAGGTCTCGGGCATCGACGGCATCGCGCTGACCAAGCTCGACGTGCTCGACGGCCTCGACGAGATCAAGGTCTGCGTCAAGTATCGCCTCGATGGTCGTGAAATCGACCATTTCCCGGCCTCTCAGTCGGAGCAGGCGCGGGTCGAGCCGATCTACGAGACCATCGAGGGTTGGAAGGATTCGACCCGTGGCGCGCGCAGCTGGGCCGATCTGCCGGCGCAGGCGGTCAAATACGTGCGGCGCGTCGAGGAGCTGATCGGCACGCCGGTGGCGATGCTGTCGACCTCGCCGGAGCGCGAGGACACCATCCTCGTCCAGGATCCGTTCCAGGACTGAGGACAGCGCCGGAATCGGGAATACCGCGTGGCGGGGTGGTTCCGTTTTCGGCGCGGTCTGTTTACGGTCGAGAACGGCGCGGTCGCTGCGCCGTTCGATCGGTGGGGTACGGTCCGGATGAATTGCGATCCGGCGGCTCGGTCCGGAAGGCGGCGGTCTCTTCGGGCGGGTCTCTCAGAGGCGGGCGATGGCTGACTATCATGCGATCCTGAAACGGGCGATCACGGCCCTGCCTTCGCCGACCGGCGAGGCACGGCGCGCGGTCTACGAGAAGGCGCGCACGGCCCTCGTCAATCAGCTGAAGTCCTTCGAACCGCCGCCCGCGGCCTCCGAGATCACGCAGCAGCGGCTGCAGCTCGAAGACGCCATCCGCAAGGTCGAATCGGAAGCCGCCAAGGGACTGCTGCGCCAGCCGCACGTCGCCGCGCCGCCGCCGCCCGTCGCCGCCGCGCCGCAACCCTCCGCCACCGCACCGC
>CALMYM010000396.1 GCA_937873675.1 uncultured Alphaproteobacteria bacterium
GCGGGGCCCCGAGGGGGCCCGCGGCGAGGCCGGGGGCGGGGGGGGCCGCCCGCGGGGCCCCCGCCGCGACGGCTGACGCGCCGTCCCCGAGACGAATTTCGAGCCCGGGAGCGCCCGCGAGGATGCGCTCCCGGGCTCGATCGCGTTCGGGGGCCGGAATCGCCGGCTTTCGCCGGAGGTTCGATTGACTCCCCCCCACCGCCTCCGTCATATCGTCGACGTGACGGTCCTCCGGACATCCGGAGGTGAAAAGGGAACGCGGTCCCGACGAGGGGATGCCGCGGCTGCCCCCGCAACTGTGAGCGGAGAGCGACGCGCCGAAGCGCCACTGGGGTGATCCCCCGGGAAGGCGGCGCCGAGCCGAGATCCGTGAGCCAGGAGACCTGCCGTCACCCGATCCATCCCCGATCCGCCGGTGGGGCGGAGAAAGAGGACCGACGTGACCACATCCCCCTCCCCCTCGTCGCCCGACGCGGCGACGCCCTCGGCGAGCCCCTCGCCGATGACGACCATCCTCGTCTGCACCACCTGCCGCCGCGAAGGCGACACGCTCGCCACCCCGCGCGCCGGCGAACGTCTCCACGCCGCACTCGAGGCCGCCGCCGACACGCGCGACGACGTGCGCATCGTGCCCGTCGAGTGCCTTTCGGTGTGCAAGCGGCCGGTGACCATCGGCTTCTCGTCCGCGGAGAAGTGGACCTATGTCTACGGCGACTTCGACGCCGACGCCGCGCCCGCCATCCTCGACGCCGCCGCTCTCTATGGTGCGGCGAGCGACGGCCTGATCCCGTGGAAGAGCCGCCCAGACGCCTTCAAGAAGGGCGTCGTCGCGCGCATCCCCCCTCTCTTCGCCGCTTCCGAGGTCCGCTCATGACCCCCTTCTCCAAGATCCCGGTCACCATCGTCACCGGCTTCCTCGGCGCGGGGAAGACGACGCTGATCCGCCACCTCGTCGAGAACGCCCGCGGCCGCCGCCTCGCGCTGGTCATCAACGAGTTCGGCGACGTCGGCGTCGACGGCGAGATCCTCCGGTCCTGCGACGGCGACGCCTGCGCCCCGGAGGCGATCGTCGAGCTCGCCAACGGCTGCCTCTGCTGCACCGTCGCCGACGACTTCCTGCCCGCCATCGAGGGCCTGCTCGCCCTGCCGAACCGGCCCGACCACATCGTCGTCGAGACCTCCGGCCTCGCCCTGCCGAAGCCGCTGATCAAGGCCTTCGACTGGCCCGAGATCCGCGCCAAGCTCACCGTCGACGGCGTCGTCGCGGTGGTCGACGGCCGCGCCGTGGTCGACGGCCGCTTCGCCGACGATCCGGAGGCCGTGCTCGCCCAACGCGCCGAGGATGCCTCGATCGATCACGACAATCCGCTGGAGGAGGTCTACGAGGACCAGCTGCTGGCCGCCGATCTGGTGGTGGTCAACAAGGCCGATCTCCTCGCCGAGAGCGATCTCGCCGCCATCGAAGCCGAGATCCGCCGGGCCATCCCGCGCGCCGTCAAGGTGGTCACCGCCGCCGAAGGCCGGGTCGATCCCGCCGTGGCGCTCGGCCTCTTCGCCGCGGCCGAGGACGACCTCGCCGCCCGTCCGTCGCATCACGAGATCGAGGGCGACCACGATCACGACGACTTCGACACCTTCGTGGTGGAGATCGCCCCGGCGCGCGATCCGGCCTCGCTGGTGGAACGGCTGAAGGCCGTCGCCGAGAGCCACGACGTGTTGCGCATCAAGGGCTTCGTTGCCGTCGAGGGCAAGCCGATGCGCCTCCTCGTGCAGGGCGTCGGCAACCGCTTCCGCCACCAGTTCGATCGCCCCTGGGGCGCCGACGAGGCGCGCGCCGGCCGCCTCGTGGTGATCGCCGAGAAGGGCCTCGACGAAGCGGCGGTGCGCGCGGCGCTGGCGGCCTGAACCGGCGACAGGCGGCGGCGACCATCGCCGTCGCCTCGAGCGTCGAATGACCTGAGGCCGTCATCCCCGGCCGACGCGAAGCGGAGGGGAAGGGATCCATCGACGGCTCCCCGACCCGCGCGGCCCCTGGGTCCCCTTCCCTCGCCTTCGGCTCGCCGGGGACGACGGTGAACGGTACGGCAGCGCAGCACCCCCACGACGGACCAGGGCAGCGGTACGCCTACGATCGATTATCCCGGCGGAACACCTCCCGCCATCACCGACCCGGAGCCCCACCCCGATGCATCTCGTCGCCGACACGATCCGATCGCTGGACGACACCGTCCAGGCGGTCGATCTCGGCCAGACGGCGGGCGAGGTGGCGTTCCTCTCCTTCTCCGATTCGGACCTCGGCCTCGTCGCTTCCGTCCACGGCGGGCGCGATGACCTGCCGAGCCTCCGCCTCGCCTCGCTCGCCGATCTGCGCCATCCCTATTCGGTCGATCTCTGGCTCGATGCCGTCGGACGCAAGGCCCGCTTCGTCCTCGTGCGCCTCCTCGGTGGGCTCGACTACTGGCGCTACGGCGTCGACGAACTCGCCGCCGCCGCCCGCTCCCGCGGCTTCGATTTCGCCGTGGTGCCGGGCGACGGGCGCGACGACATGCGCCTCGACGCCGCCTCGACCCTGC
>CALMYM010000397.1 GCA_937873675.1 uncultured Alphaproteobacteria bacterium
TCTTCCGATCTGTTGGTCCTTGCTGCGCTAGGGCGAGCCCACCAGCGACGAGCCGGAGAGCGAGAAGAGCTTCGATTCCGAGCCGATGAAGACGCGCACCCCGTCGCCGCGTTCGGCGTCGCCGAGAAGCTCGACGAGGTTCTTGTTGCGCTCGAGGTCGTCGAACAACAGGCGGATACGCTCGAGGTCCTCCGCCGCCTTGAGGTCCTCCAGCAGGTTCGCCCGGCCGCGCACGATCAGCTGCTGCGGCCGCCCCTCGGTCGCCCCCGCCCAACTGGCGAGGCCCGCCTCGACCACCCGGTCGGTGAGGAGATCGAGTTCGGCCTGCCGCTCGGCGGCGAGGTGCTCGAGCTGCGCCCGCGCTTCGGCCAGCGTCCGGCCGCGGATGTGGGTGTTGAGGAAGTTCGCCGCCTCCTGCAGCGCCGAGGGCGGCAGGCCGACCGGCAGGTCGATCAGCCGGTTCTCCACCGCCCCGTCCTCGCCGACCAGCACGACGAGCCCCTTGGTCGGCTCCAGCCAGACGAATTCGATGTGCTTGAGCTTGAGGTCGCTGGTGTGGGCGAGCACCACCCCGGCGCCGCGCGACAGGCCCGAGAGCATCTGGCTCGCTTCGGTCAGCACCTGTTCCGGGGTGCGGCCGGAGGCGCGGATCTCGGCTTCGATGCGCCGCCGCTCGTCGTCGCCGAGATCGCCGATCTCCAAGAGCGCGTCGACGAAGAAGCGCAGGCCGAGGTCGGTCGGCAGCCGCCCCGCCGAGGTGTGCGGCGCGTAGATGAGGCCGGCGTCCTCGAGATCGGCCATGACGTTGCGGACCGAGGCCGGCGACAGGGTCCGCGACAGGAGCCGCGCCACGTTGCGCGAGCCGACCGGCTCACCGCTGTCGAGATAGCCCTCGACGATGCGCCGGAAGATCTCGCGCGAACGCTCGTCGAGTTGGGCGAGACCGCTCGCGGCGGTGGTGGGAGGCAAGGGCGCCATGGCGTCGGTCGTCGGCTCGGCAACGGGGATGTCGTGCGAGCAAACCATGCGAACGCCGCGGATTCAATCGACCGCGTGGCGACCGCGACCCCGTCGCCCTTTACGGGCGGGCGCCGGCGGGCTAGGGGGTAGGGGACTTCCCCGAGAACCTGCCGGAGCCCACGACATCATGCGTCCTTCCAAGCGCGCCGCCGACGAATTGAGACCCGTGACGCTGGAGCGCGGGGTGGCCAAGCACGCGGAAGGCTCGTGTCTCGTCAAGTTCGGCGACACCCACGTGCTGTGCACCGCGAGCCTCGAGGAGAACGTCCCCGGCTGGCTGCGCGGCCAGCGTCGCGGCTGGGTCACCGCCGAATACGGCATGCTGCCGCGCGCCACCCACGACCGCATGCGCCGCGAGGTCAATTCCGGCAAGCCGTCGGGCCGCACCCACGAGATCCAGCGCCTGATCGGTCGGTCCTTGCGCGCCGTCGTCGATCTCCAGGCGCTGGGCGAGCGCCAGATCACCATCGACTGCGACGTCATCCAGGCCGACGGCGGCACCCGCACCGCCTCGATCACCGGCGCCTGGGTGGCGCTCAACGACTGCCTGGAGTGGATGAAGGCGCGCGAGATGATCAAAGCGCCGGTGCTCAAGGACCACATCGCCGCCGTCTCCTGCGGCATCTGGAAGGGCGTACCGGTGCTCGACCTCGACTACGCCGAGGATTCGGTCGCCGAGACCGACGCCAATTTCGTCATGACCGGGTCCGGCGGCATCGTCGAGATCCAGGGCACCGCCGAGGGCCGTCCCTTCACCGAGGAACAGCTCCAGGCGCTCCTCGATCTCGCCAAGACCGGCATCGCCCAGCTGATCGATCTGCAGAAGATGGTGGTTCTCTGAGAATGGAGGAGGCCATGGCCGAACGGCGTCTCGAAGGCGGCAAGATCGTCGTCGCCACCCACAACAAGGGGAAGCTCGCCGAGATCCGCGATCTGATCGCGCCGCACGGCATCGAGGCGGTGTCGGCCGGCGAACTCGATCTGCCCGAACCGGAGGAGACCGGCGAGACCTTCGAGGCCAACGCCGCGATCAAGGCGCTCGCCGCCGCCACCGCCTCGGGCCTCCCCGCCCTCGCCGACGACAGTGGCCTCTGCGTCGCCGCCCTCGGCGGCCAGCCCGGCGTCCACTCCGCACGCTGGGCCGGCGAGGACAAGGACTTCACCCGCGCCATGCGCAACATCGAGGAACTGCTCGCCGACGACGGCAGCGGCGACCGCCGCGCCCATTTCGTCGCCGCCCTCTGCCTCGCCTGGCCCGACGGCCACACCGAGACGGTGCGCGGCGAGGTGCACGGCGCCCTCGTCTGGCCGCCGCGCGGCAGCCTCGGCTTCGGCTACGATCCGATGTTCCTGCCCGAAGGCGAGACCCGCACCTTCGGTGAGATGAGCGCCGAGGAGAAACACGGCTTGAAGCCCGGCGAGGAGGGCCTGTCGCACCGCGCCCGCGCCTTCTCGCTCTTCGCGAAGAAATGCCTGTGATCGACAGGGGGGCTTCCGCTCCGCTCGGACGCCGAGACGAAGTACGACCCGCCCGGTGACCCGGACGGCTGCGCAACAGGAGGTGGCCCATGACCATGCCGGAACCGGGGTTCGGCATCTACGTGCACTGGCCGTTCTGCGCCGCCAAGTGCCCCTATTGCGACTTCAATTCCCATGTCCGCCACACGCCCGTCGATCAGGCGCGCTTCGCCGCGGCGCTCGCCACCGAACTCGGCCATTTCGCCGCCCGCGCCCCCGGCCGCACCGTCTCCTCGATCTTCTTCGGCGGCGGCACCCCGTCGCTGATGGAGGCGAAGACCGTCGGCACCGTTCTCGACGCGGTGGCGAAGCACTGGACGATCGCCGGCGACGTCGAGGTCACCCTCGAGGCCAATCCCGGCAGCGCCGAAGCGACGCGCTTCGCCGGCTATCGCGCCGCCGGCGTCAACCGCCTCTCACTCGGCGTCCAGGCGCTGAACGATCGCGATCTGAGACGCCTCGGCCGCATCCACGACGTCGCCGAGGCGATCGGCGCCATCGAACTGGCGCGCCGCACCTTCGATCGCCTGTCCTTCGATCTCATCTATGCCCGCCCCGACCAGACGGTGGCGGAATGGGAGGCGGAGCTGAAGGCGGCGGTCGACCTCGCCGCCGACCACATCTCGGTCTACCAGCTGACCATCGAGGAGGAGACGCGCTTCGCCGACCTCCAGCGCGCCGGCAAGCTGATCGTGCTCGACGCCGACACGGCGGCCGATCTCTATGAGACGACCCATGCGGTGCTCGGGGCGGCGGGGCTTCCCGCCTACGAGATCTCCAACCACGCCGCGCCCGGGGCCGAATGCCGCCACAACCTGGTCTACTGGCGCTATGGAGAATATGTCGGCGTCGGCGCCGGTGCGCATGGCCGGCTGGCGCAGGCCGACGGGCGGTACGCGACGGCGACCGAGAAGAACCCGGAACGGTGGCTGCAGCGGGTCGAGAGCGCCGGCCACGGCCTCGTCACCGACGACCTGCTCACCCGCGACGAACAGGGCGACGAGTATCTGCTGATGGGCCTCAGGCTCGCCGAGGGCATCGACCTCGCCCGCTGGGAGGCGATCTCCGGCCGCACGCTCGATCCGGCGCGGCTGGCCGC
>CALMYM010000398.1 GCA_937873675.1 uncultured Alphaproteobacteria bacterium
CTACCCCCTCGCCGCCTCCCCCACCCACCTCCCCCCCCCCGCCGAGCGGCCCCCGGACATCCCGCCGATCGCCGATCGCATCCTCGCCGAGGTGAACCTGTCCTTCCGCCGCGACGTGCCCGGCTTCGACGGGGCGACCATGACCGCGCTCATGGCCCACGACTGGCCCGGCAACGTGCGCGAGCTCTACAACGAGATCCAGCGCATGGTGGCCCTCTCCGACGCCGACCGGCCGCTCGAACGCCACCTCCTCTCACCCCGCATCGCCGCCCCGGGCGACGCCTGCACCGCGCCGTCGCCGATGGCCGACGGCCGTCTGCAGCTCAAGGATCGGGTGGAGGCGCTGGAGAAGCAGGTGATCGCCGAGACCCTCGACCGGCTCGGCGGCAACATCTCGCGCGTCGCCGCCGAACTCGGCTTGTCGCGCGTCGGTCTGCGCGCCAAGATCCACCGCTACGATCTGAAGCGGGATTTCGAGGATGACGACCGAGACTGACCTGCGTCGTCCCGAGAACCTCCTCGCCCACGTCATGCCCGGCGAGGAACCGGCGCTCGACGGCGAAGGCGAGGCGATGTGGATCGACGTCATCGCCAAGATGGACGCGGTCTATTCCGATCTTCTTCGCTACGAAGTCGATCTCGAGGCCAAGAACTCCGAACTCGAGGCGGCCGAGGGCTTCATCTCCTCGGTGATCGCCTCCGTCTCCGACGTCCTGGTGGTGGTCGACGACCGCGGCGTGGTGGTGCAGGTCAACCCCGCCTTCGTCCGCCTGATCGACCGGCCCTCGACCGAATTCGTCGGCCGGCCGCTGGTCGAGCTGGTGGTGGAGAGCGACGCGGCCCGAACGCGTGCAGCCCTCGTCTCCGGCGTCGAGGGCGAGGTGCGCGAGCTCGAACTGTCGTTCCGCACCCCCGGCGGCCCCTCCGACCTGATGGCGGTCAACTGTTCCGCCCGCTTCGACCACAACGGCCGGCGCGTCGGCGCCGTGCTCACCGGCCGGCCGATCGGCGAGCTGCGCCGCGCCTACGAGGCGCTCCACAAGGCCCATCTCGAGCTCCAGCAGGCCCAGCGCAAGCTGGTCGAGCAGGAGAAGATGGCGAGCCTCGGCCGACTGGTCGCCGGCGTCGCCCACGAGCTCAACAACCCGATCAGCTTCGTCTACGGCAACATCCACACCCTCGAGCGCTACCGTCGCAGCCTCGAGACCTACATCCACGACCTGCGCGACCTCGCCGACCCCCGCGCCGCCGCCCGCCTCGACCGCGAGGCGCGCATCGACGCCGTCCTCGCCGATCTGGGTCCCCTGATCGAGGGCACGCTCGAGGGCGCGGTGCGCATCTCCGAGATCGTCAAGAACCTGCGTCGGCTGTCCTTCTCGCGCTCCAACCAGCGCGAGTTGGTCGACCTCACTCGCCTGATCGGCACGGCGGCCCACTGGGCGACACGTGCCAAGAACGTCCGCGCCCGCCTCGACACCGAGTTCGAACCCGGTCTGACGGTGGAGGGCCAGGAGGGTCAGATCCACCAGGTGCTGGTCAACCTGATCGACAACGCTCTCGACGCGGTCCGCACCGCCGCCGATCCACACGTCGCCATCACCACCCGGGCGCAGGGCGGCGAAGTGGTGATCGAGGTCGCCGACAACGGCGCCGGCATCGCCGACGACGTCGCCGACAAGATCTTCGAACCCTTCTTCACCACCAAGACGGTGGGCGAGGGCACCGGCCTCGGCCTGTGGATCTCCTATTCCATCGCCCGCGACCACGGCGGCTCGCTCGCCGCCGCCAACCGCCCCGAAGGCGGCGCCGTCTTCCGCCTCACCCTCCCCCGCCACGCCCCACCCGGTGGTGGTGCCGGCGGGTGAGCGGGAAATCAGTTGTCCCCGGAAATCGGCGAGCCGCCCCGTCGACGGGACTTCGCGCGAAGGTGCTCGAAGTCACCGCGAACGAAAGCATCCTTCTTGGCGCGGCTCCATCCCTTGAGCCGTCTCTCGAAGGCGATGGCCTGATCGAAGCGTTCGTACTCCGTGGCCCAGACGAGAACGACCGGGCGACGAGAACTGGTGTATCCGGGAAACGCGCCCGATTGGTGCTCGCCCACCCGTCGATCGAGATCGACTTGCGCCAGCCCGACGTAATAGCTGTCGTCGGCACATCGAAGGATGTAGACCCACGGCATCGATCCCTCCGCCGACGACAGCGATCTCACGACGGTGGCTCGAGCCGGGGACGCCGACGCGATGTGGTGCGCGATGGTTCGAGGCCCGGCCTTCTCGGCCGGGCACCTCACCATGAAGCGCTCGGGTCTCCTTGGAAAGGCGGGGACTTCGGGCGCTTGCCCACTCTTCGATTTCGGAAAGCTCCGTTCCACCGCTCGGGCCACACATATGCCGCTGTGGAGTACACGATCGGAAGAACACCATCGCAGGGGAACACCGGGGAGGAGGAATCCTTCACCCTGAGGTGCCCGGCGACGCCGGGCCTCGAAGGGCGAAGGATTCCGGCACGGATCCGATTCACTCCCACCGACCGTGTGGTCCGCCCCTCTCGCGCCCTTGACGCTCCTCTCTCGTTGTACGACTGTCTCACAAGCGCACTCGCTCCACTCGGAGGGGCTCGGTGAGCGCGGCGCGAGGGGGCGGCATGAGGCAAGATTCGATCGATCCGGTGATCCCGACCGACGAAGCCTCGATCACCCGGGCCGTCAGTCTGCCGGCGTGGATCTATCGCGACCCCGAATATTTCGCCGTCGAATGCGACGAGGTGCTGCGCCCGTCCTGGCAGGTGGTCTGCCATCTCGCCGATGTTCCGAACCCCGGCGACTTCCAGACCTTCGATTTCATCGGCGAGCACATCGTCGTGGTGCGCGGCGACGACGGAAAGGTCCGCGCCTTCCACAACGTCTGCCGCCATCGCGCCGCCCGCATCCTCGACGGCACCCACGGCAACTGCGGGCGCACCATGATGTGCCCCTATCACGCCTGGAGCTACGACCTCGAAGGCCGCCTCGTCGGCCTGCCGTTCCGCAAGAGCTTCGACGTCGATCCGGCGGACCTCGGCTTGAAACCGGTCGAAATGGAGATCTGGCACGGCTTCGTCTTCGTCCGCCTCGAGGGCGGCGGTCCCTCGGTCGCCGAAATGATGAGCCCCTACGAGCACGAGGTGGCGCCCTATCGCTTCGAGGATCTGGTGCCGCACGGCCGGGTGACGCTGCGGCCGCGCACCGTCAACTGGAAGAACATCGCCGACAACTATTCGGATTCGCTCCACATCCCCATCGCCCACCCCGGCCTCACCCGCCTCTTCGGCAAGGGCTACCGCATCGAAGCGACCGAATGGGTCGACAAGATGTGGGGGCAATTGCGCGACGACCCCTCGGAGAACCTCTCCGAGCGCCTCTATCAGCGCCTCCTGCCCGACGTCGCCCACCTGCCGGCCGAGCGCAAGCGCCTGTGGACCTACTTCCGCCTGTGGCCCAACGTCGCCTTCGACATCTACCCCGATCAGGTCGACTTCATGCAGTTCGTGCCCGTCTCGGCGACCGAGACGATGATCCGCGAGATCGCCTACGTCTTTCCCGACGACCGCCGCGAGATGAAGGCGGCGCGCTGGCTCAACTGGCGCATCAACCGGCTGGTCAACGCCGAGGACACCGACCTCGTGAACCGGGTGCAGGCGGGCATGGGCTCGCGCGCCTACGAGGTCGGCCCGCTGGGAGCCGAGGAAGTCTGCCTCAAGCACTTCGCCACCAAGATGCGCCGGCTGGTGCCGGAAGCCCGCCTCGACCGCGCCCCACCGCGCGGCTGGAGCCTGCGGCGGGCCGGAAATCGATGAAAGACGACGAGGGGCGCCGCATCGGTGGCCCCTCCACGAGACGAGATCGGATGATCCCATGCGCGACGTGATCGTGATCGGCGGTGGCCACAACGGTCTGGTGACCGCCGGCTACCTCGCCGCCACCGGCCTGAAGGTGACGGTGCTGGAGGCCCGCGACGTGGTCGGCGGCTGCGCCGTCACCGAGGAGTTCCACCCCGGCTTCCGCAATTCGGTCGCCGCCTACACCGTGTCGCTGCTCAACCCGAAGGTCATCGCCGATCTCGAATTGGCGAAACACGGATTGACCGTGGTCGAGCGCCGGCTCTCCAACTTCCTGCCGCTGCCCGACGGCCGCTTCCTGAAGGTCGGCACCGGGCGGACGAAGGCCGAGGTCGCCAAGTTCTCGACGAAGGACGCCGAGCGCCTCGACGCCTACGGCGATCGCCTCGACCGCATGGCCGCCGTGCTGCGCGAACTGGTGCTGGAGACGCCGCCCAACGTCGTCACCGGCCAGGGCCTCCTCGCCATGATCGGCGAGCTTCTCGCCGCCGGAAAGGTCGCCAACCGCTTCCGCCGCCTCGACCTCGAAGGCCAGCGCGACCTGCTCGAAATCTTCACCCGCTCCGCCGGCGACTATCTCGACCAGTGGTTCGAGAGCGATCCGATCAAGGCGATCTACGGCTTCGACGGCATCGTCGGCAATTACGCCAGCCCCTACGCCGCCGGCACCGCCTACGTGCTGCTCCACCACTGTTTCGGCGAAGTGAACGGCAAGCGCGGCGTCTGGGGCCATGCCCTCGGCGGCATGGGCGCCATCACCCAGGCGATGGCCCGCTCGGCGCGAGCCCGCGGCGCCGAGATCCGCACCGGCGCGAAGGTCCGGGAGATCCTCACCGAGCGCGGCCGCGCCGTCGGCGTCGTCACCGAGGCCGGTGAGACGATCCGCGCCCGCATGGTCGTCTCCAACCTCCACCCGAAACTCACCTTCGAGAAGCTGATCGATCCGGCGGCGCTTCCCGCCGATTTCCGCTCGCGCATCGCCTCGTGGCGCTCGGGCTCCGGCACCTTCCGCATGAACGTGGCGCTCTCCGAACTCCCCTCGTTCACCGCGCTCCCCGGCCGCGACCTCGCCGAGCACCACACCTCCGGCATCGTCGTCGCCCCGTCGCTGGCCTACATGGAGGACGCCTGGATCGACGCCCGTCGCACCGGTTGGTCGAAGGCGCCGGTCGTCGAGATGTTGATCCCCTCGACCCTCGACCCGAGCCTCGCCCCTCCGGGGCAGCACGTCGCCTCGCTGTTCTGCCAGCACGTCGCGCCCGAACTCCCCGGCGGTCGCTCCTGGGACGACCACCGCGAGGAGGTGGCCGACCTGATGATCGCCACCGTCGACGCCCATGCGCCCGGCTTCGCCAAGTCGGTGATCGCCCGCCAGATCCACTCGCCGCTCGATCTCGAGCGCAAGTTCGGCCTCGTCGGCGGCGACATCTTCCACGGCGCCCTCGGTCTCGATCAGATGTTCGCGGCCCGGCCGGTCATGGGTCACGCCGATCACCGCGCCCCGCTCGCCGGTCTCTACATGTGCGGCTCGGGCACCCATCCCGGTGGTGGCGTCACCGGCGCCCCCGGTCACAACGCGGCGCGAGAGATCCTCCGCGACATCCGGCGCGGACGAGTGGCGAAAGGGTGAGCCGACCGGCGGAGCGGAAAGAACCTCCGGCAGATTCCCCTGCGGCGAAAGGTTTTTCCCGGTTCCCATCTCCGATTTCGGCGCTAACATGCCCCCACGGTCCCGGCACCCGCCGGGAGCGAAGCCATTCGCCACATGGGGCATCTTCTCATGACTTTCACGTCGAAATTTCGTACCGGCGTCGCCGTCGCCGCCTTCGCGGCTCTGACCACGATCGCCGGCGCGGCCCAGGCCGCCAACATGATCGACAAGTGCGAAGTGACCGGTAAGAAGGGCGAGTTCTCGATCACGCCCGCCGTCGCCGGCCAGCTGACCTACCAGTCGAACCTGCCGGCGCCCGGCTGGAACAACGGCGACACGCCCGAGACCATCAAGGACGGCTACGAGTACTGCCTCGCCGCCAACATCGCCTGGCGCCTCGGCCTCGACAAGGTGAAGCTGGTCAACGTCGACTTCGACGCCCTCGTCGCCGGTAACACCAAGGACTTCGACATCGCCCTGTCGCAGATCTCGATCACCGACAAGCGCAAGGAAGTCGTCAAGTTCTCGGTGCCCTACTTCGACTCGGACGTCGGCGTTCTCGCCAAGAAGGGCAAGAAGTACGGCAGCGCCGACATGAAGGGCCTGCGCATCGGCGTCCAGCAGGGCACCACCGGCACCGACTTCGTCACCGACACGCTGAAGCCCAAGACCCAGGCCAAGGTGTTCCCCGACACCCCGTCGATGTTCACCGCGCTGATGGCCAATCAGGTCGACGTCGTCATGACCGACACCGCCATCGTTCTCGGCCAGGCGGCCGAATCGAAGGGCAAGATGGAGGTCATCGGCCAGTACAAGACCGGCGAGCAGTACGGCGCGCTGTTCCCGAAGAACTCGGCCAACGCCGCCACCATCGACAAGGTGATCGCCGCGCTCATCGCCGACGGCACCACCAAGAAGCTCTCGGCCAAGTATCTCGCCGCCTCCTGGGGCGCCGATCCCAACAAGATCCCCTACTTCAAGCCCTGAGCCACGGCTCCGAACCCGATGTTCCGGCGGACGGTGCTCTCGCGCCGTCCGCCGTCGCATGAGACCCCTGCCGACCGGCCCGTGACGGTGCCGGCCGGGGTCGATGGAGATCCGGCACGATCTCCGCAACGACGAGACGATCTTCGATGGACGACACCCCCGCCGCCGCCCCCGTCGACCGAACGCCGGCGCCGCGCCCCACGCGACAGTGGAAGCCGGCGCCACCGAAGTCGGCGATCGGCCTCGCCGCCGCCGCGCTCGTCGGCGTCGCGGCCACCGTCGCCTTGGCGTTCTACACCGCGGCGTCGATCCACGGCGCGCTCGTCACCCTCGAATTCACCTCTCTCACCGTCGACGTCCTGCTCTACGCCGTCGCGGCGACGACCTTCGTGCTCGTCCTGCCGGCCTGGCGCGGCTACGCCGCCGCCCGGCGCGCCCGCGCCCTCGTCGTCACCGACATCGCCGAGGCCCGCGCCACCACCGCCGACGCCAAGGAGAAGTCGTGGATCGCCATCGGCTACTCGGTGGCGGCGGCGATCGTCTTCGCCTTCGGCCTCTTCGTCATCTCCAACGACATCGCCGTCGGCCGCATCTTCCTCGACTTCCACGTCATGGGCGAGACGTTCCATCTGGTCGTCGTCGCCTTCTGGGAGAACATCAAGATCTTCACCGCGGCCGAGATCCTGGTGCTGATCTGGGGCCTGCTGATCGCCGTGGCGCGGCTGGCGCCCGGCCGCGCCGGCGCTCCCGTCCGCCTCATCGCCACGGCCTATGTCGACCTCTTCCGCGGCCTGCCGGCGATCATCTCGATCTATCTCGTCGGCTTCGGCCTGCCGAGCGCCGACCTACCCGTCCTGCGCGACATGACGCCGACCATGTTCGCCATCCTGGCGCTGACGCTGACCTACGGCGCCTACGTCTCCGAGGTCTATCGCTCCGGCATCGAGAGCGTGCACTGGAGCCAGACCGCGGCCGCCCGCTCGCTCGGCTTCTCCTACGGCCAGACGCTGCGTTTCGTCGTCGTGCCGCAGGCGCTGAGGCGCATCATCCCGCCGCTCCTCAACGACTTCATCTCGCTGCAGAAGGACACCTCGCTCGTCCTCGTGCTCGGCACCATCGACGCCTTCAACCAGTCGAAGATCATCGCCGCCAACCACTTCTCGCTCTCCGCGGTGACCGTGGTGGCGGCGCTCTTCGTCCTCATCACCATTCCCCAGGGCCGCCTCGTCGACAAACTGATCGAACGCGATCAGAAGCGCATGCGGACCGGAAGCTGAGGCGGGGAGAACTCGAGATGGCTCTCGTCGAAGTCCGCGACGTCCACAAGGCCTACGGCGGGGTGGTTCCCGTCCTCAACGGCGTCACCCTCGACATCGAGGAGCATCAGGTCGTCTGCCTGATCGGCCCCTCGGGCTGCGGCAAGTCCACGCTGCTGCGCTGCATCAACGGCCTGGAGCCGATCGACAACGGTGAGATCCGCCTCCATGGCGACCGAGTCTCCGGCCCCGGCGTCGATCTCGACGCACTCCGGCGCGACGTCGGCATCGTCTTCCAGTCGTTCAACCTCTTCCCGCACATGAGCGTCCTCGACAACGTCACCGCCGCGCCGATCAAGGTGCTCGGTCAGTCGCGCGCCGAGGCCAAGGACCGGGCGATGGAGCTCCTCGCCCGCATCCAGCTCGACCAGAAGGCGCTCGAATACCCCGATCGCCTCTCCGGCGGTCAGCAACAGCGCGTCGCCATCGTCCGGGCGCTGGCGATGGACCCGATCGTCCTCCTCCTCGACGAGATCACCTCGGCGCTCGATCCCGAGCTCGTCTCCGAAGTGCTCAACATCGTCCGCGACCTGCGCCGCGAAGGCATGACCATGGTGCTCGCCACCCACGAGATGGGCTTCGCCAAGGAGGTCGCCTCCAAGGTCTGCTTCCTCTACGGCGGCGTGGTCCACGAGGAGGGGCCGCCCGAGCAGATCTTCTCCGAGCCGAAGAACGAGCGCACCCGCGCCTTCCTCGAGCGCATCATCGAGGCGGGACGGCTGTGAGCACGTCCCCCTCCAAGTCGCCGACAAGCGAGGCCGAAGCCCGCGAGGCGATCGTCGCCGCCATGCGCCGGCTCGATGCGAGCGGCCTCAACCGCGGCGCCTCGGGCAACCTGTCGCTGCGCTTCGGCGTTCCCCTCCTGCCCCCCCCGGCCGCCGCCCCCCCGCCCGTTCTCACCGCCGATCTCGTCGCCGAGATCGATCTAGCCGACGACACCGGCGCCTGGAAGGGTCCGCGCAAGCCCTCCACCGAATGGCGCTTCCACCGCGACATCCTCCGTGCCCGGCCGGACGTGAACGCCGTGGTCCACACCCATTCGCCCTATGTGACGACGCTCGCCATCACTCGCCGCCCGATCCCGGCGGTGCACTACATGATCGCCGGGTTCGGCGGTTCGGAGATCCGCTGCTCCGGTTACGCCACCTTCGGCACCGCGGAGTTGTCGCGCGAGGCGCTCGCCGCCCTCGACGGCCGCAACGGCTGTCTCCTCGCCAACCACGGCGGCATCACCGTCGCGCCGACGCTCGCCCGCGCCCTGTGGCTGGCGGTCGAGATGGAAACGCTCGCCTTCCAGTATCACCAGAGCCTGCTCATCGGCGGCCCTGTGATCCTCTCCGACGCCGAGATCGCCGAAGCCGCGGCGAAATTCGCCGACTACGGGTCGAAGTGAGGGGAGATCCCCGGCGCTCCGCACGAGGCTCGGCGGGGAGGCCCGTTGATTTGTCGGCGGGGCGGGGGTAGGTGTCCGATCGAACCGTCGATCCCCGCGCACCGCGCCAGACCCGAGATCCCGCTCATGAACAAAAAGCCCGAAGCCCCGCTGCGCGTCTACGGCTTCTGCTGGTTCCTCCGCGACGACTACGACGAGGCCCGCGCCGCGATGGAGGATCCGGAAGTTTTGTTCGACACCTATGCGGAATGGCTCAAGGCGGCGAAGAAGATCGAGGCGGAGGTCGCCGCCCAGGGCGGCAAGGTCATCCGCATCCGCTTCGACCTCGAGTCCTTCATGTTCTACTGCGTGGCCCACAACGTCCCGCCGGTCGAGCAGACCCGCGCCAACTGGGCGGCGGCGGAACTGCGTCGTCGCTACGAGGAATCGGGTCGGACGAACGCCAACCCGGCTCGAGAGGGCTGAAATCCGGGATCGCGGCCGCCGATCGGCGCCGCCCGGAAGACCCGACGAAAAAGGGCGCCCGCGGGCGCCCTTCGCATTTCCGCTCGACGCCGCCTCAGTCCTTCTTCGGTACACGCCCGAAGTCCGGCGCCGTCGTGTCCTGGCCGATGTCGAGGATGCCGCGGCGGATGGCGCGGGTCTCGGTGAACTCGCGGAACAGCGTGTCGCCGTCGCCGTAGCGGATCGCCCGCTGCAGCACGAAGAGATCCTCGATGAAGCGGCCGAGCATCTCCAGCACCGCCTCCTTGTTGTGGAGGAAGACGTCGCGCCACATCGTCGGATCGGACGCCGCGATGCGGGTGAAGTCGCGGAAGCCGCCGGCCGAGAACTTGATCACCTCCGACTGCGTCACCGTCTCGAGGTCGGCCGCCGTGCCGACGATGTTGTAGGCGATGAGATGGGGAATGTGCGAGGTGATGGCGAGCACCATGTCGTGGTGCTCCGGCGTCATCGTCTCGACCTTCGAGCCGCACGCCTTCCAGAAGGCGACGAGCTTCTCCACCGCTCGGCCGTCGGCCCCCGCGGGCGGGGTGACGATGCACCAGCGGTTCTCGAACAGTTCGGCGAAGCCCGCGTCCGGCCCCGAATGCTCGGTCCCGGCCACCGGATGGGCGGGGACGAAATGCACGTGCGGCGGCAGATGCGGCGCCATCTGCCGGACCACGTCGGCCTTGACCGAGCCGACGTCGGAGACGATCGCGCCCGGCTTCAGATGCCGCCCGATCGCCTGCGCGACCTCGCCCGAAGCGCCGACCGGCACCGAGACGATCACCAGATCGGCCCCCTCGACCGCCGCACCGGCGTCCCGGATGTAGCGGTGGCCGAGCCCGAGTTCCTCGGTGCGCGCCAGCGTTTCCGCCCGCCGGGTCGAGATCACGATCTCGCGCGCCAGCCCCTCGCGCCGGATCACCCGGGCGAGCGAGGAGCCGATGAGACCGATGCCGACGAGCGCCACGCGCTCGAACATCGGGGTCCTGGTATCCGCGGTCATCTCGAACCTCAAACCGAACTCACGAAGTTCCGACTTGCCGGAACTTCGTGAGTGAAGGCAAGCCCGAACGGGCGTCGGCCGGTCAGGCCGTAACGCTCGTGAAATTCGGGCGAGCCCGAATTTCACGAGCTGAGTATCACTTCCCCAGGAAGGCGGCGAGCGCCGCGATCAGCGCCTCGTTCGCCTCCTGCGACCCGATGGTGACGCGCAACGCGTTCGGGAAACCGTAGGCCTCCACCCGGCGCACGATGATGCCCCGCCCGAGCAGGAAGGCGTCGGCGTCCACCGCCCGCTTGCCCGCGACGTCGGGGAAGTGGACGAGCACGAAATTGGCCACCGACGGCGTCACCGTCAGCCCGAGATCGGTGAGCCCCCGCGTCACCTCGCCGAGCCACGTCTCGTTGTGGTCGGCGGCGGCGCGGACGTGGTCGCGGTCCTCGATCGCGGCGATGCCGGCGGCGATCGCCGCGGTCGAGACGTTGAACGGCGCGCGAATGCGGTTCATCGCGTCGACGATGTGCGCCGGCCCGTAGAGCCAGCCCAGACGCGCCCCGGCGAGCCCGAAGATCTTCGAGAAGGTCCGGGTCATCACCACGTTGTCCGACGTCGACACCAGTTCGATGCCCGCCTCATAGTCGTTGCGGCGGACGTATTCCGCATAGGCCGCATCGAGCACCAGGACGACGTGCTTCGGCAGGCCGCCCGCCAGCCGCTTCACCTCGTCGAACGGCAGGTAGGTGCCGGTCGGATTGTTGGGGTTGGCGAGGAAGACGATCTTCGTCCGCTCGGTCACCGCCGCCAGGATCGCATCGACGTCCGCCGTCAGGTTCTTCTCCGGCACCTTCACCGGCGTGCCGCCGGCCGCGGTGATGGCGATCGGATAGACCAGGAAGCCGTGCTCGCTGTAGATCCCCTCGTCGCCGGGGCCGACATAGGCGTGGGTGACGAGGGTCAGCATCTCGTCCGACCCGGTGCCGCAGATCAGGCGTTCGGGCGCCAGACCCATCACCCGGCCGATCGCCTCGCGCAGCGACGGGGCGGTGTCTTCCGGATAGAGCGCCAGTTTCTCGGCCGCCGCGGCATAGGCGGCGATCGCCTTGGGGCTCGGGCCGAGTGGCGTCTCGTTGGAGGAGAGCTTGTGGACCTTGCCGCCGCCGGTCGCCTTGGACTTGCCGGGCACGTAGGCGGCGATGTCGAGGACGCCGGCGCGGGGAACCGGGCGCTCGGAGCGGAGAATGTCGGTAGTCATCGTCGATCTCTCGTCGAGAGGAAGCGGAACGGGCTCGAAACGGGCTGCCGGGAGGCTCGCGGTCGGACGTCAGCCGTCCGTGATCGGCGCGATACCGCCCGGCCCGGCGTGTCGGATCGGCGCCGGATAGCCGCCGACGAGCCGCGGCGTACGGGCTTCGACCCCGGCCGACGCGAAGGCCGCGCCGACAGCCTCGATCGGCGTTTCGGCCGGGCTCGCCACCAGGAAATCGGTCCTCAGACCCTGATCGTAGCGAGCCAGGAGCTCGAATCCGGCCGCCTCGAGCGCTTCGGAAGGATCGCGGTCGCCGACGCCGGTGAAGGCATGGACGAGGACCTCCGGCCCGACCGCTTCCGAGATCGGGTTGGAGAGGACGAGCGCCGGCAGATCGGCGACCCGACCCTCGAACAGGATGTACGGCAGCCGCGCGATGATCCGCGGGCCGTCACCGCCGAGCCGGTTCCACCAGGCGCCGACCCACGACGGCTGCGACTGACGAACGATGCCGAGATCGGAGACCGATCGCGCCACCGCGTCGATCACCTCTTCCGGACCGGCGACCAGATGGGCCGGCACGGTGAAGCCGAAATAGAAGCGAGCGAGATCGCGCATCGCCACCGGATCGCGGCCGCCGTCCATGTAGACCTCGTAGTGGGCCTGCAGGAAGGTGAAGGTCGAGACGATCTCGCGCCAGAAATGTTCGACCGTGGCGATCGGCAGGATGCCGCGATGGCGCGCCACCAGACGGCGCATCATGTCGGCCTCGCGCGCCGGACGGAACGCCGCGCCGGACACCGCGGTGCCCTTCACCTTGATCAACTCGTCGATGATGGCCGACCGCGCCACGAGGAGACGATGGATCTCCTCGTCGATCGTGTCGATTTCCCGTCTCAGGCCCGCGAGCCGCTGGGCCGGATCGATCGTCTCGGTCATGGCCTGGCCACCCGCCTCACTCTCCGAGCCGCGTTCATAAGCGATGCGGCCATAGAATCAAAGACTCATCGAAGACTCATCGAAGACTCATCGAAGACGCATCGAAGACGACAACGCGGATGCGGCCGACGTCGTCGAACCGCACCTTTGCGCCGTGCGATCAGCCGAAGAGCTTGAAGCGCTTCTTCGGCGCCGGCGCCACGTCGTCCGTGCCCGGATCGTCCGGCGGCGGCGGGATCTCGGCATCCTGCGACGGCGAGGCCTCGGCCGGCGCCGACGCGACCGTGACCGCCGCGACCGGAGCAGCGGGCGCCGGTGCAGGAGCGGGCGGCGGCACTTCGACCGGTTTCGCCTCGACCACCACCGGCTTCGCCTCGACGACCGGAGCGCTCGCCTCGGCCGGCTTCGCTTCGGGCGCCTTCGCGTCCGGCTTCTCTTCGGGCTTCGCCGCGGGCGCCGGTGCGACGGTCGGCTTCTCCGGCTCGATCACTTCCGCCTCGATCGTCTCCGCCTTGGCGGCGATCGCCTCGCGCACCGCCTTCGGCGCCTCGAGCGGCACGACGCTGCCCGACGCGGAGAGCGTCTCGGTCGGCTCGTCGAAGAGATCGGCGACCGGCGCGGTGGTCACGTCCTCCGGCGGCAGCTTCCATTCGAAGGCGTCGAGCTTGCCCGAGATCGGCGACACCGGCATCCAGTGATCCGACACCCAGCCGTCCGCCACCCAGGCCTTGTCGCGCGGCGCCGCGACGGCGCGGGCGAGCCAGGCGCGGGTCGCGCCGGCTCTGCCGTGCTCGTTCTGCTCGAGTTCCGCCATCAGGAGGCAGACCCGCTTCGACGGCGACTGCACCAGGAAGGGCTCGAGCGTCTTGCGCGCCGCTTCGAATTCGTGCGCGTCGATCTCGGCGCGTGCCAGCGCCAGGGCGCATTCGGGGTGGTGGGCGCGCACCTTGATCAGGTCGCGGACCCGCGCCAGCCGATCCTTGGCGCTGTCACCGGAGCGCAGATGCGCATAGGTCTCGGCGATCTCGGGATGCGGATCGAGCTTCCAGGTCGCCTCCAGCACCTTGGCCGCCTTCTTCAGGTCGCCGGAGCGACCGAGCAGCCGCGCCGCCAGACACGCCGCCGGCACCAGATCCGGGGCGAGACCGTGTGCCTCGAGCGCATTGCCGCGCACCACGTCCGGGTGGCTCTGCTCGCGCTCCAACCCGTCGCCGGTCAGCACCACCGCCCGGAGCCGCTTGGCCGTCGGCTTGTCGACGATACCGTTGCGCCGGTTGCGGTCGATGGTCTCGAGCGCCCCCATCCAGTCGCGCGCCTGCGAGCGATACTCGACCAGCGCATGGGCCGCCCAGGCGAGTTTCGGCGCCGCGGTGTTGGCCGACGCGGCGTAACGCGCCGCCGCCTCGCCGTCGCCCCAACGCACCGCCTCGACATAGAGGCCGCGCATGCCGAGGAGGCGGGTGGCCGGCGTCTCGAGCATCCGCTCGAAGGCCTTCTTGGCGCCGGTCCGATCGCCGATGAGCTGCGCCGACTGCGCCTCGAGCAACAGCGCCAACGGCTCGTTGCCGAGGATCTGGCGCGCCTCGCCACTCGCCTTGATGGCGCTGCCGAGGTCGCCGGCGCCGACCGCGATCATGCCGCGCGACAGGGCCGTCCAGCCCTTCTCGCGGCGACGACGGCCGAAGAAGGAACCGATCGCCCCGGGCGTGTTCCAGATCCCCCTGATGACGGCGAGGACGAAGATCACCGCCACCAGCGCCACCAGGGCACCGATGGCCGCGGTCATCACGTCGGTTTCGATGCGATAGCCCTGCCAGGCGAAGGTCACCTCGCCCGGACGATCGGCCAGCCAGGCGAAGCCGAAGGCCAGGGCGACGAGCGCGGCGAAGAAGAAGAGGAGCCGGATCATCGTTCAGACCTCACTTCGGTTGGGCGAGCTTGGCGGTGACGGCGGCGATCTGGGCGGCGAGCGCGGTGTCGACCGCCACGCGCGCCGTCAGGGCCGCGCCCCACTCGGCCGAAGCCTTGCGTGAGGCCTCCGGCAGCGCCTTCCAGGCGGCGAGCGCTCCGGCGAGGTCGGCGGCGGCGAGCCGCGCCTCGACCCGGGCCGCCGCCGCGGCGACGTCGTCACCGGCGACGTCGCCGGGCTGGCGCACCTTGACCATGTCGGTGGCGTGCGACAGCAACCGGTCGAAGACGCCGCCGCCGCTCTCCTTGATCTCGCCCGCCGCGACCGCGGCACGCGACGCCTTGGCCCAACCGCCGCGCAGCGCCGACACCGTCGGCACGCCCTTCTCGGCGAAGGGCTTCAGCGCCGCGAGATCGACGCCGCCACGCGCCGCCGCATCGACGACGCCGAACTCGGTGACGAACGGCCGACCGGCCTCCACCGCCGACTTCAGATCGGCGAGTGCGATCACCACCACGGCCTCGCCGCGCGCCTTGCGCGCCGCTTCCGCCTCGGCCTCGATACCGGCGAGACGGTTCTCCAGCGCCCCGACCTTGGTTTCGGCGGCGGCGGCGGCTTCGCCGACCTTCTCGACCATCTTCTGGCCGGAGCTGCCGGCCTCCTTGGTCGTGGTCTCCAGCGTCGACACCCGTCCGAGCGCCGCGTCGAGATCGCCGCGGACCTTCTTCAGCGCTTCGGCCATCTCGGCGCCGCGCGTCTTCAACTCGGCTTCGAGCGCCGCCGACAGGGCCGCCGACTTGTCGGCGACGGCATGCGCCAGATCGTCGAGCCGCTTGCGACCTTCCGCGTCGCTCGCCGCGACCAGCGCGTTCATCCGCTCCGTGAGGCTGCGAGCGAGCTCGTCGTTGCGCTTGCGCAGGTCCTCGACGGTGGCCGCGGTCTGGGCGGCGAGACGATCGGCGATCGCCTGGGTCTCGATGCCCAGTCGTGCCGCCAGCGCCTTGGAATCCGCGCCGGCGCGCTCCACCATCGCCCGGCTCTCGGCGTCGATGCCGCCACCGAGGCGTTCGATGCGCGCCTTGAGCGCCGCGATCTCGGCCCCGGCACTCTCGCGCAGCGACCCGAGCGCCCGGTCGACCTGACCCGCCATCTCGGCCAGCGCCTGCTTCGAGGCGCCCTCCGCCGCGATACCCGACAGCGCCCCGGCGACCGAGGCCGATGCCGATTCCGCCCGCGCCTTGGCCGCCGCCTCGAGCCCGGCGACGCGATCGGCGAGATCGGCCGGCAGACGCACCTGCGGCACCGTCTCCAGTCGCGCCAACCGCTCCTCGACCGCGGCGAGTTCGCCGTTCGGCTTCACCGCCGCTTCGAGCTTGGCGAGGCGCCCCTCGACGCCGGTGAGATCCGTCGGCGTCGCCGGCTTCGAGCCTTCGAGCGCGGCGAGGCGC
>CALMYM010000399.1 GCA_937873675.1 uncultured Alphaproteobacteria bacterium
AACGCGGTTGCCGCCGGAGCAGAAGCCGGCGCCTGACGCGGAGGAGGAGGAGCGGCGCTTTCCCTACCCGGGGGAGAGCGCCGAGGTGTTCGACGAGCCGGCATCGTTCGTCGACCCACCGCCCTGCCCGCCGAAGACCTCGCGCAGCAGGCCGGCGATGACCTTGGCGTTGCCGTATTTCAGCCGGTAGACGCGCAGCGAACTGTCGCCGAAATCGGAGCGGTCGAGCCGCGCGATCCAGGTGCGCACCCGATCGATGGCGGTGGGCGACTTGGCCACCGCGAGGATGGCGTTGAGGCGCGGCATCGACTGGAAGCGCACCACGTCCTGACCGCCGCCTTCCTTGCCGGCGTCGAAGATGTTCTGCAGCTCCGAGACCACCGCGTCGGGGGCGACGTTGGCGACCGGGAAGACGCCCACCGACTGGTTCTTCATGAAGTCGACGTCGAGGGCGAGGGCGGTGTCGAGCGCCGAGGCGCGTTCGGTCGCCGTGCCCTGGATGATCAGCAGATTGCGGGCGGATTCGGCGCGGATCGAGCCGGGACGCGCCGCGAAACTGTCGAGGGTGCGCACCACCGACTGGGCGGAGACCCAGCGCAGCGGCAGCACCGTGATGCCGAACCCCGGTTCGAGACGGCGGCCGTCGTCGACGCCGCCGCCCGAGGAGACCTCGCCGGCCGGCATCACCTTGTGGAGCGGCCCCTCCTTGACCAACACGGCGTTGGCGATCTTGAGCGCGCTCTCGTAGAGCGGCAGCAGATCACGCTTGGCCACCGGTCGAGCCGAAGACAGGCTGATCGGGCCGGAGACCCGCGGGTCGACGGTGTAGGTGAGGCCGAGGATGTCGCCGAGCACGACCTTGGAGACACCGGCGACGTCGGTGTTCTCGAAATTGAGGTCGTAGCTGTCGCCGCCGCCGTTGACCCGCACCCCCGGTGCACCGGAGGCGAAGGCCTCGGACGCCCCGTGATAGACCTGCGCGGCCGGTACCGGGCCGCCGGAGGATGCGCCGCTGCCATGGGGCTGGTTCAGATTGTTGCCGAAACGGGCGCGCAGATCCTGGGAGAAAACGCCGTCCGGGGCGGACTCGTTCACGCCCAGCTCGCGCCTCTCGAGGTCGGAGCAGTTCGCCAGCAGCAACGCGATACAGATGGCGGCGACGCGACGAATCACCCTGTCCCCTCTCGAGAGGTCGACACTCGTTGACGGATCCTTAACAGCCCCATCATTACCGGAGCCTTGCAGCCGACGCCATGCGCCCTGGGGAAAACCCCGTGGATGAGCGGCGATCGTGACCGAAAAGTCGCTGTGAAATCACGGAGGACCACCGGAGGCCGCAGAAGATCCGGGTGGCGAGGCGGGGCATAGCTTCACGTCTTGCGTACGGCGCAGTACCGCCGCGCCGGCGGGAGAGGCCCGGGGGCACGATTTCGGCGCTATACTTCCCATCTTCGGGGCGAGGTGCGATCGCCCGATCGGCATGGGGAGAACGACGATGACGACCCCCGTCCCGCGCGACGGCTTTCCGCCGCCCTCCGCTTCCTTCGAAGAGATCCCGCTCGGTGAGGTCTACCGGCTGATCGAGCCGGGGCCGGTGGTCCTGCTCACCACCACGCGCGGCTCCCGCGTCAACGTCATGACCATGTCGTGGCACATGATGGTCGACTTCTCGCCGCCGCTCCTCGCCTGCGTCGTCGCCGGCTGCCTCAGCTTGGAGGCGATGGACGAGACCGGCGAGTGCGTCATCGCCATCCCGCCGGTGGAGATCGCCCGCGCCGTGGTGGCGATCGGCAACGCCTCGGGGCGGCGGATCGACAAATTCGCCGAATACGGGCTGACGCCGTTGCGCGCCTCGACGGTCGGCGCGCCCCTGGTGGCGGAGTGCTTCGTCAATCTCGAGTGCCGGGTGGTCGACGCGACGCTCGCCGAGACCTACGGGCTCAGGATCCTCGAAGTGGTGAAGGCATGGCGCGATCCGGAAAGGCGCGACGCCAAGACGATCCACCACCACGGCTTCGGCGACTTCGTCGTCGACGGGCGCAAGCTGCACCTACCGTCGAAGATGCCGTGAAGCGGCCTCACCCGCGCCGTTTCGGACCGGGTCCGCGTTTCGGGCCGGGGCGAGAGGGGCCAGGGCGCGACGGACGGGCGGCGGCCGGCGCCGCGTCTTCGCCGCCGGAGCGGCCGAGGGTCGCTTTGTCGGCGCCCTTGGTGAGGAACACCTGCGCCCCCTTCTTCGCGCCCATGCGGCGGCCCTCGCCGCCGGTGGTGCCGGTGCCGGCGGGCTGCCAGGCGGGGACGAGCTGGTGTTTGCCTGGGCCGATGAGATCGGCGCGGCCCATCTCCTTCAGCGCTTCGCGCAAGAGCGGCCAGTTCTCGGCGTCGTGCCAGCGCAGGAACGCCTTGTGGAGGCGGCGCTGGCGCAGGCCCTTGACCGTCTCGACCTCCTCCGAGCCGCCGTGACGCACGCCCTTCAGCGGGTTGACGCCGGAGTGGTACATCGCCGTCGACAGCGCCATCGGCGAGGGCAGGTAGGTCTGGACCTGATCGGCGCGGTATTTGTTCTTCTTCAGCCACAGGGCGAGGTTCATCATGTCCTCGTCCGTGGTGCCGGGATGGGCGGCGATGAAATAGGGGATGAGGAAGTACTTCTTGCCGGCGGCCTGGACGGCGGCGTCGAAGAGCTGCTTGAAGCGGTCGTAGGTGCCGATGCCGGGCTTCATCATCTTCGACAGCGGCCCGCT
>CALMYM010000400.1 GCA_937873675.1 uncultured Alphaproteobacteria bacterium
CCTCGTCGGGCAGCAGGATGCCCTTCTTGGTGCCGCCGAGCGGCACGCGGATCTTGCCGAAGAGGCCGGGGGTGAGGAACAGGTCGTCGTTGGCGACCTTGGCTCTCAGCCGCATGGTGCCGGAGGCCTGATCGACGCGGTTGTCGTAGAAGTCGACGCGCGCCTTGCGCTTCGGCTCGGGCTCGTCGGTGGTGCCGACGACGCCCTCGAGGCCGACGATCGAGGCGCTCGGGCCACCGGCCGCGGCGGCGCGCTCGAAGGCGAGGAAGGTCGTCTCGTCGACGTCGAAATAGAAGTCGATCGGATCGGCGGCGACGATGGTGGTCATCAGCGTGTCGTTGGCCGCGACCAGCGTGCCCTCCGAGACCAGGGTGCGCGACAGGCGGCCGTCGATCGGCGCCTTCACCTGGGTGAACTCGAGGTTGAGCTTGGCGGCGGCCAGCGCGGCGCGGTCGCCGGCGAGCTTGGCGGTCGCCTGGATCACCGCCTGGCGGCGCTGATCGAAGACCTGTTCGGTGATGTTGCCGGTCTTCTGCAGCTGGGTGGCGCGCTCGAGGTCGCCGTTGGCGAAGGAGAGCGTCGTCTCCGACACGGTGACGGCCGCGGCCGCCTGATCGACCACGGCCTGATAGGGGCGGGGATCGATGGCGAAGAGGAGGTCGCCCTTCTTCACCGTCGCGCCGTCGGTGAAGGCGACCTTCTGGAGATAGCCGGCGACGCGGGCTTTCACCTGCACCGCCTGGGTGGCGTCGAACCGTCCGGTGAAGGCGACGTGCTCCTGCACGTCCTTGACCACCGGCTTGGCGACGGTGACCGGCGGGGCAGGGGGGGCGCCCTGTGCTCCGGCCTCCTGCACTCCGACGAGGCATGCGGCGACGAAGACGGCGGGAAGAAACAGCTGCCGCATGGGAGACCTCGGTGCGCGAAAAACGAGTCGCGGCCGGATCGCTCGTCCGGCCGCGGCCCATATCAGCACGAGGAAAGGGGTGTCGTCACCTTAACGATGGGTCATGGTGCCGGCCGTTCTCATACCATCGGCCATCGAAGACGACCGATGGTATTCCTGACGCGAATTTTCTCATGCCTCTGGTGCATATGAGAAATTCGCGTGTCTCCACGGGCCGGGTGCGACAGCACCTTCGGCCCCTTGAGATCAAGCCGCCGAGTCGACGGCCTCGCCGACGAGACGGCGCAATTTGGCGATCGACTTCTCGGAAAGCTCGGCGGCGACGAATTCGACGCCGTATTCGTCCTCGCCCACCCATTTGACGACGCAGGGACAATAGGAGCCGGGTTCGCCGCTGATCTGGATCCGTTCGCCGACGGCGGCGTTGGGCGTTCCGTTGATCCGGGCGCCGGTCAGCGAGACGTCGACGCAGAACGCCTTGTCGGTGCCGGCGTCGCACTTCACTTCGATCGGCTGGCCGGTGGGAACGCGTTCGGCGCGACCGTGGCGGCGATCGAGCGGGCCGCGGCGCAGGGTCACCAGGAATTCCTTGACGGTCGAGGCGAGGCGGTCGCCTTCCGACGAGATCGACCGGGTGCGCTGGAGGATGCCGCTGGCCAGCGTCGCGGTCTCGCGGGCGATCTCGGAGATGCCGTGGATGTTCCCGGTGACGGTGCGGGTGCCCTCGAAGGCGTTGCCGACGTTCTGAGCGATGTCGTTGGTCGCGGCGATCTGCGCCTCGACCGAGTTGCGCATGGCGCCGGTGATGGCGTCGATCTCGGCGATGGTGCCGCCGATGCCGAGAATGGAATCGACCGCCGCCTTGGTCGCCGCCTGGACCTCGCCGATGTGGCGCGAGATCTCGCCGGTCGCCCGGCCGGTCTGTTCGGCGAGCGTCTTCACTTCCGAAGCGACGACGGCGAAGCCCTTGCCGGCCTCGCCGGCGCGCGCCGCTTCGATGGTGGCGTTGAGCGCCAGGAGATTGGTCTGCGCGGCGATCTGGTCGATGAGGTCGATGACCGCGCCGATCTTCTCCGCCGCCTGCGACAGGCCCGAGACGATCCGCCCGGTCTCCTCGGCCCGCGCCACCGCGGTGCGAGCGATCACCGCGGAGCGATCGACCTCGCTGCCGATGCCCTTGGCCGAAGAGGTCAACGCGGCGGCGGCGTCGGCGACCGCCTGGACGTCCGAAGACGCCGTCTCGGAGGTGCGGCCGACCGAGGCGGCGCGTTCGTCGGTGGCGCCGGCGCCGGTTTCCATGCGGCTGGCGGCGTCGCCCATGTCGCGCGACCCGTCGATCAGGCTCTCGACGATCGAATTGATCGTTTCGGCGAAGTCCGACGTCGAAACGTTGAAGGCGTCGATCCGCGCCTGGATCGTGTCGGTGGCCTCGTTGACCGTGTCGGAGGCCATCAAGAGGGCACCGCTCATGCCGTGCGGCAGGATGCGGCGGTAATACTGATTGTGACGGACGGCGTCCATGGCGGCGCTCGACTCGCGCACGTAGGCGTCGATGTGGTCGGCCATGTCGTTGATCGCGTCGGAGAGGCGACCGATCATGCCGGCTTGGTCGAAGACCAGATCGCGGGTCTCGAAATCACCGGCGGCGAGGGCGCGGGCCACGCCGATCGAGCGGTCGATGCCGGCGGCGATGCGCAGGGCGTTCCAGGTCGCGAAGCCGACGGCGAGGAGGGCCACGCCGAGAACAGCGAGGGCGACCATCATCTGGCCGAAGATCACGGCGGCCGCAGCCGCGGCGACCGCGACCACCGCCACCGCGCCGGGGAGGAGCGCCTCAGAGCGCGAAGATGAGCTCGTCATAGCTGGCCGCCTTCGATTTCACGATTTCCATGAGACGAGCGAAGGAGGCCTTCATGCCGTCCTTGGCGTTGGCGTGGGAGGCCTCGATGCGCAGGAGATCGGCATAAACCGGCTCCATCACCTCCTTGATCACCCGGCGATCCGGCACCCGGCGATTGGAGTGGTAACCGACGACCTCGCGCGCCGCATCGTAGGACGGCGTGACATGGGCGAAGACCCAATAGAAGTCACCCGTCCGCGTCATGTTCTTGACGTAGGCGAAGACTTCCTTCTTCTCGGCCAACTGGTCCCAGAGAAGTTTGAACACCGCACGCGGCATGTCGGGATGACGAATGATCGAATGGGGCTTGCCCATCAATTCGTCCCGCGTGTAGCCGGCGACCTGCGAAAAGGTGCGGTTCGCATAGGTGATGCGCCCCTTGAGATCGGTCTTGGAGACGATGATCTCCTCGGGGCGGAACGTCACTTCCCGATCAGTAGGCGAAATGGTTGCACCCATCGAGAAACACTCGTTTCGAGTCCGGCAGGAAAGTCTGCTCCCGTAAGGTTTTGTGTCAGGATCGTTAACAAACCGTTCCGTTGCTTGCGCCGGATGAATACGGATCAATGACGTAGCGTAATTTCTCCGGGGGGCGGGAGACGAGGAAGAACACGTCTACGGAATTGCACGGGCCGGCGAAGTGAAGCGTGGTCGCCCGCCCGATCGAGGTCGCCGTACAGGCGCCGTTCGACATGGGCATTTCGATTCGATGAAGGGGCGCGGTCGCCCGGCCGAGAGTGCGCCTGCGAAAAAAATGAGCACGAAAATTTCATAAAGCAAAAAATTGCGTTGCTTTATTGCGGCGCATCATCATAATGCATGTGTGGCCGGTGCTTCGCGGCACCCGTCATGGCCCTTCTGGGCGTTTCCTCCCTAGACTTGGGCCGCCGTCACAGGCGGCCTTTTTTTGTGCGCTGCGGGGCGCGGTCGGCGATCGGGCGTCAATCGCGCGGCAGGCGCATCGGCCGCCCGTCGGGACCGCGCAACGGGAACATCGCCGCCTGGAACGCCGTCGACATGTGTCCGGCCTTCTCGATCGCCTTGTCGGCGAGATCGGCGGGCAGTTCCTCGCGGGCCGTCTCGGAGAAGAGCGCGATCCAGCGATCGAAATGCTCCGGCGTCAGTTCGAGCTTCCAATGAGGCGGAAACGGCCGGCCGGTGTAGCGGTCGGTGCCGATCAGTTGGCGCGACCAGAAATCGATGATCACCTGGAGATGATCGTCGAGTGCCGGAATGGCGCGGAAGATCGGGCCGATCAGGTCGTCGGCGTCGCCCTTGACGTAGAAGTGGCGGACGAGGCGCTCGACCGCGGCTTCCATCGCCGCCGGATCGTGTGCGGGCGTGAGCGTGAGGAGGTCGCGCTCCATGGGGTATCCTCGATTGGGAACGGTCCCGAATTGCTCGCAGGTCGGCGGAGGCGGAGGCAATCGGTAGAACCACGCAGTCGCACTCGGCGCCGCCGCGTGCGGTCACGCTGTCACACCGGTGCGATGACGTGGAAGAAGGTGCCCGAGACGCGGCCGCGGCGGCTGCCGGTCGGCACCTGCGGCGCGCCGTAGGCATCGCCGGCGAAGCCGAAGGGGGCGTCGGCGCCGGGATCGACGATGGTGGCGTAGTGGAACTCGTGGCCTCTCAGTCGCGTCCCGGCCGGGCCGAGCGGCCCCTCCGACAGCGTTTCCGCCGTGCGATAGCCGAGATGCATCTTGCGCTTCGCGAAGGACGTGGCGACGTCGAGCAGGCCGGCCATGGCATGCGTCGTCCCCGTCGCGTCGGTCAGGCTGCGGCCGAGCACCATGTAGCCGCCGCACTCGCCGTGGACCGGCTTCGACGCGGCGAAGCGGCGCAATCCGTCGAGAAAGGTCGAGGCCGCCGCGAGCCGTTCCGCGTGCAGTTCCGGATAGCCGCCGGGCAGCCAGCAGACGTCGCAGCGCGGGCTCGGCGGCTGATCGGCGAGCGGCGAGAAGAACTCGACCTCGGCTCCCGCGGCACGCCAGCCGGCGAGGAGATGGGGGTAGAGGAAGCCGAAGGCGGCATCCCGGGCGATGGCGATCCGCTGGCCCGGCGGCGGCAGGAGCTTCGCCCCGGCGGCGTCCGGGGTGCGCGGCGGCCGGGCCGCGCCCACCAGCCGGTCGAGATCGACGTGGGCCTCGACGAGATCGGCCATGCGCTCGAGCAGCGCTTCGAGGCCGGCGGTCTCGGCCGCCTGGACGAGGCCGAGATGGCGCTCGGGCACGGCGATGTCGGTCGTGCGCGGGATCGCGCCGAAGACCTCGACGTCGATCGCCCGGATCGCGTCGGAGACCAGACGGGTGTGCCGCTCCGAGCCGACGCGGTTGAGGATCACGCCGGCGAGCGGAAGATCCGGCGCGTAGGCCTTCACCCCGGCGACGATCGCCGCCGCCGATTGCGACTGACCGGAGACGTCGTGGACGAGCACCACCGGCAGACCGAGCGCGGCGGCGACGTCGGCGCTGGATCCGGTCCGTCCCGCTTCGCCGGGCACGCCGTCGAAGAGACCCATCAACCCCTCGGCGAGGAGGAGCTCGGCGCCGGCCGCGGTCTCCCCCGCGAGACGGGCGAGGAGAGCGGGGGGCATGGCCCAACTGTCGAGATTGAGGCTCGGCCGACCGGTCGCGGCGGCGTGGAAGGCGGGATCGATGTAGTCGGGACCACACTTCGCCCCGGCGACGGCGTGGCCGCGGCGGGCGAGCGCCCGCATCAGCCCGAGTGTCACCGTCGTCTTGCCACTCGACGAGCGCAGCGCCGCGACGAGGAGGCCGCGCGCCGGCTTCATGCGGTCGCGTCGGGATAACCGAGGGCGGCGCGGACCGGCACGATCGAACCGATGACGGTGATCGCCGGGGCCTCGATCCCCGCCTTCGCGACGTCGGCGACGGCGTTCCCGAGGGTCGAGACCAGCACCCGCTGGTCCGGCGTCGTCGCCTTGTTGACGAAGGCGACCGGCGTGTCGGCGGTCATGCCGGCGCGCATCAGCTCGGCGATGATGGCGGCGAGATTGTTCATCGCCATGTAGAGGACGAGCGGCACGCCGGTGCGGGCGAAGGCGGCCCAGTCGATCGCTTCCGGGCCCTGCATGGCGTAGTGGCCGGTCATCAGGATGATGGCCTGATTGGTGTCGCGGGTGGTCGCCGGGATGCCGGCGGCGGCGAGGCCGCCGAGGCCGGAGGTGATGCCCTACACCACCTGGAAGGGGATGCCGGCGGCGTGCAGCGCCAGCGCCTCTTCGCCGCCGCGGCCGAAGACGAAGGGATCGCCGCCCTTGAGGCGCAGCACGCGCTTGCCCTGGCGGGCGAGTTCGATGAGGCGATCGGTGATGTCGCGCTGCTTGGCCGAGGGCTTGCCGCCGCGCTTGCCGGCATATTCGAGTTCGGCGCCTTCGCGCACCAGCTCGAGGATCGCCGGCGAGACGAGCGCGTCGTAGACGAGCACGTCGGCGGTTCCGAGCGCATGGATGGCGCGAGCGGTCAGCAGCTCGGGGTCGCCGGGGCCGGCGCCCACCAGCCAGACGGAACCCGGCTCGAAGGTCGGCATGTGCCGGCCGAGCGGTCCGAGATCGATCATGGCGCATTCCCTCCGTTGACGTCCTGTTCGGTTCAGATACCAAGTCGCACGATGAAAGACGACACCTCCTTGATCGAAGATACGAAGGATTCTCGTCTGCGGCGCGGCTGGACCACCGGGTCCTGCGCCACGGCCGCGGCCAAAGCGGCGTGGTCGGCGCTCCTCGGGCGTGGCTTCCCCGACCCCGTGGAGATCGCGCTTCCGGGCGGGGAACGGCCGAGCTTCGTCCTCGCCACCACCGAAATCGGCGCCGATTTCGCCCGCGCCGGGGTGGTCAAGGACGCCGGCGACGACCCCGACGTCACCCACGGCGCACTCGTCGTCGCGACCGTTCGCCGCGCCGAGGCGGGGAGGGGGATCGTCTTTCGCGCCGGCGAGGGGGTCGGCACCGTCACCCGGCCCGGCCTGCCGCTCGCCGTCGGCGAGCCGGCGATCAATCCGGTCCCGCGCGCCATGATCGCCCGCGCGATCGGTGAGGTCGCGGACGCGGCGGGGGTCGCGGCCGACGCCGAGGTCGAGATCTCGATCCCGCACGGCGAGAAGATCGCGGCGAAGACGCTGAACCCGCGCCTCGGCATTCTCGGCGGCCTGTCGATCCTGGGGACGACCGGCATCGTCGTGCCCTTCTCCTGCGCCGCCTGGATCCACTCGATCCATCGCGGCATCGACGTCGCCCGCGCCATGGGCTTCGGACACGTCGCCGGCTCGACCGGCCACACGACCGAGGTCGCGGTGCAGGCGCTCCACGGGCTCGACGAGGTGCAGCTCATCGACATGGGCGATTTCGTCGGCGGCATGCTGAAGTATCTGCGCGGCCATCCGGTCGAGCGGGTCACCGTCGCCGGCGGCATCGGCAAGATGGCCAAGCTGGCGCAGGGGCTCGCCGATCTCCATTCGAAGCGCGGCTCGGTCGATCACGACTTCCTCGCCGAGGTCGCGGCGAAGGCCGGCGCGGCGGTGGGTGGGGGCGGGCGGGGGAGGGGCGCCAACACGGCGCTCGAAGGGTTTGAGATCTCACGGGAAACCGGCCTCGACCTCCGCACGCCGATCGCCGAAGCCGGCTGGCGGACGGCGGCGAAGCTGCTCGACGGTGCCCCGATCGCGCTCGAGGTGGCGGTGTTCGACCGCCGGGGTGGACTGGTGGCGACGACGGGGTTCCGACCGGTCGGTACGTGACCGGATCGCGTTCGACACCGGTCGAGAGTCGGGTAATGAGCCGACCGACCGGTCGGAATCACCCCCCTTCTTCAGATGTCCAGCTCCAACTCGTCGGCGAAGGCGGCGCGTTCCTGGATGAAGGTGAAGCGAGCCTCGGGCTTGTTTCCCATCAGGCGCTCGACCGAATCCGCCGTCGGCTGCTCGCTGTCGTCGAGGATGCCGACGCGCAGCAGGGTACGCGAGCGCGGATCCATGGTCGTCTCCTTGAGCTGGTTCGGCATCATCTCGCCGAGGCCCTTGAAGCGGCCGATCTCGGGCTTCTTGTTCTTGAACATCGTCCGCATCAGCTCGTCGCGATGCGCCTCGTCGCGGGCGTAGGCGGTCTTGGCGCCGTGGGTCAGCCGGTAGAGCGGCGGCACGGCGAGATAGAGGTGGCCGTTGCGCACGAGGTTGGGCATCTCGCGCCAGAAGAAGGTGACGAGCAGGGAGGCGATGTGGGCGCCGTCGACGTCGGCGTCGGTCATGACGATGATCTTGTCGTAGCGCAGATCCTCGTCGCGATAGGCCGAGCGCATACCGCAGCCGAGCGCCTGGACGAGGTCGGCGAGCTGCTGGTTGGCCCCCAGCTTCTCGCGCGTCGCCGAGGCGACGTTGAGGATCTTGCCGCGGAGCGGCAGCACCGCCTGCGAGCGGCGATCGCGCGCCTGTTTGGCCGAGCCGCCGGCCGAATCGCCCTCGACGATGAAGAGTTCGGAGCCCTGCGCGGCGCTGTCGGAGCAATCGGCGAGCTTGCCCGGCAGGCGCAGCTTGCGGACCGCCGTCTTGCGCAGCACCTCCTTCTCCTGGCGACGCTTGAGGCGCTCCTCGGCGCGCTCGATCGTCCAGTCGAGGAGTTTCGCGGCATTGGCCGGCGAGGCGGCGATCCAGTGGTCGAAGGCGTCCTTGATCGCGGTCTCGACGATGCGGCTCGCCTCCTGGGTGGCGAGCTTGTCCTTGGTCTGGCCGACGAACTCCGGTTCGCGGATGAACACCGACAGCATGGCGCCCGAAGAGGTCATGACGTCGTCGGTGGTCAGCACCGAGGCGCGCTTGTTGCCGACGAGATCGGCGTAGGACTTGAGGCCGCGCAAGAGCGCGATGCGGAAGCCGGCCTCGTGGGTGCCGCCCTCGGGGGTCGGCACGGTGTTGCAGTAGGAGGAGACGAAGCCGTCGCCGGCGAACCAGGCGACCGCCCATTCGACCGCGCCGTGGCCGGAGGTCTTGGCGGTCTTGCCGGCGAAGAAGTCCTCGCAGACGAGGCGCTCGCCCTTCAGCCGTTCCGCCAGGAAGTCCTTCAGGCCGCCGGGGAAGTGGAAGACCGCCTTGTCCGGCACCGGATCCGTCTGCGAGACGCATTCCGGGGCGCAGGACCAGCGGATCTCGACGCCGCCGAAGAGATAGGCCTTGGAGCGGGCCATCCGATAGATGCGCTCGGCCTTGAAGCGGGCGCCCTCGCCGAAGATCTGCGGATCGGGGCGGAAGCGCACCGTGGTGCCGCGGCGGTTCATGATCTCGCCGAGGTGCTCCAGCCCGCCCTGCGGATTGCCGCGGGAGAAACGCTGGCGATAGAGCCGCCGGTTCTTGGCGACCTCGACCTCGAGGAACTCGGAGAGCGCGTTGACGACCGACACGCCGACGCCGTGCAGACCGCCCGAGGTCTCATATGCTTTGCCGTCGAACTTTCCGCCCGAATGCAGCATGGTCATGATGACTTCGAGGGCGGACTTGTTGGGGAACTTCGGGTGCGGATCGACCGGGATGCCGCGGCCGTTGTCGGTGATGGTCAGCGTCCCGTCGACGTCGAGCGCCACTTCGATGAAGGAGGCGTGGCCGGCCACCGCCTCGTCCATCGAGTTGTCGATGACCTCGGCGAAGAGATGGTGCAGCGCCTTCTCGTCGGTGCCGCCGATGTACATGCCGGGGCGACGGCGGACCGGCTCCAGCCCTTCCAGCACCTCGATGTGGGAGGCGTCGTAGTCGCTCTCGCCGGGGGTGGCGCGCTTCGAGGATGCGGCCAGCGTCAGCGCCGCCTTGACGGCCTCGGCCTTGGCGGCCGGCGTCTTCGCCGGCGCCTTGCGTGCCGTCGCCGCTCCGCCGAAGAGATCGTCACTCGCCATCTGCCGACATCCGTCCTTCACGCTCGCCCATCGCCGCCGCGGCGCGGGCGCCGTTCATACCCCGATCGTCCACCCGAATCACCGGCATTCTGTCACGGATCGGGACGGCATGGGAATTTGTTCGTGGAATGTTCTTTTTCGATGCCGCGGGACGCTGCGAGTTCGTGGGGGGGCACTCGTAGGGTGCATTGAACGAAGCGAATTGCACCGCGCGACCTGTCTCTTGCGAGGCGGCCGGCCTCGGATGGTCGACGACATCGGCGTCCAAGGGAGAGAGCCGACGTTCCTCGGCGATGCCGCCGGTGCAATTCGCTCCGCTCTTTGCACCCTTGTAACAGCGGGTTGGTCTAGAGTC